>PBOD01000057.1 GCA_002724215.1 Gemmatimonadota bacterium
CGCGCAAAGGATGATCTTTGACACCTGCATCGCGTGATTTATAAGAAAGGATCGAGATGAGTACGGAAGCCCCCTACACCGTCGCCGATCTATGCACCGCCGCTGCCGACGGCGACCTTGATGCGATAAAAGCCATTCTCGCCGCAGCGCCCGAGTTGATCAACGTGCACCGGGCCGAAAACGACGAGCACTGTGCGCTGCACTATGCAGTGCTGGCCAATCAGCCCGAAGCCGTGCGCGCGCTGATGGCCGCCGGCGCCGACCATCGATCGGGCATCTATCCTCACCGCGACGCGACTACAGCCGCTGTCATTGCCTCGGAGCGCGGGCTCGATCAGATCGTTCGCATCATTTGCGACGAAGACGAAAGGCGGCAGCTAGCAGCGTGCAAGAACATCACCATCAGCGAGGACAACGACGCCCTTTTTGCCGCCGTACAGGACGGCCGCGACGACCAAGCGCTCGCCATCATCCAACGAAGCCCGGAGCTGCTCGATGCCTGCCACCGCAATGGAGGCAGCGTCGCTCATGCGGCGGCGTCCCGTGGACGGCATCGGCTGTTGCTCGAACTGCTGCAGCGCGGAGCGGATATCACTCATCTGACGCCCGAGGGCCAATCGCCGCTAGACGGCGCGGCGCTCAATATCCGCCAGCGCAATGCCCCACCCAATGAGGGGTGCCTGCTCAGCGCTGGAATTCTGCTGCAGGCGGGATGCCCGCATTCACCAGAAGCTGCGGTGGCACTCGGCGATCTGGAGTTTGTGCGCTCCCACGCACATAAACATCCACAGCGCTTTCAATCCAACGACCGCGACCGCGACGGGCTGCTGCAGGTGGCAATAGCCAGCGACCATGTCGAGATGGTCCGCCTGCTTCTCGACCTCGGCCTGGACCCCGACGACCGACACCAGCTGCTACAGTACGAGAGCAGACCCTATTCCTGGGGCGAGCCCCTGGCCTGGGCTGCGGGCAATGGCCAGTACGCCTGCGCCGAACTGCTGCTTGAGCGCGGCGCCGACCCCAATGCGAGCATCTACGCCAGCGGCAACCCGGTCAGCGCCGCCTACAACAACGCCGACGAACGGATGAAGGGCCTGCTCTTCCGCCATGGCGGGATCTTGGACCCCATCACCGCCGGGCTCGAGGGCGAGACGTCGGCAGCGGCGGTTGCACTGCACAATGACCCGTCGCTGGCTGCGGAACTGCTGTGGGCCGCCGGTTGCGGCGGCGATCCCAATATAGTCGGCATGTGCCTGCGGCAGCTGGACTGGTCCCCCCAAGATGAGCGCTGGTTCAACCTGCTGGAACAGCCGCTGCGGCTGTGGCGCACCAACCCGCACCGGAAGTTTCGCGATTTCGACCGAGCGGTCTATCCGGAGATCTTCCGCATGATCCTCGAGCGAGGAGTGGACCCGAATTTGGCCGGCCGCTTCGGCTACCGCCTGGCGCACCGTCTGGCAGCCTGCGGCGTCGTCTGGAACGAACCGATCATGAGCGAAGCGGAGCGCGTAGCGTTTGCAACCATCCTACTCGAACACGGCGCCGATCTGAACGTCGTGGATGAACTGCTGCAGTCTTCGCCACTGGGCTGGGCGGCCCGCTGGGGCCGATACGACCTCGCCCGGCTCTATCTTGAGCAAGGCGCCGATCCGATACTCGCTGGCGAGGAATGGGCCACGCCACTGGCCTGGGCCGAAAAAAAGAGCAACACCGATATTGCCGATCTGATCATGCGCTATCTGTGACGGACATCATGCCACCGCTGCCCCGCACCCCAACGACGAAAGCGACAGGCTATGCAAGAATCCCCCCGCCCCACCGATCCGCAGGCACTCGCCAGCGCCCTTGAACAATTCGAGCAGCGCGAGCGGCTCCAGCTGGCCACCGACGCGATCCTCGAAACCGCGCTGCGGGACCGGTTGCCGCTCGAGGAAACCCTGACCGCGCTCTTTGCGCCCCTGGCCCATCATCTGAAGATCGAGTCGGCTTTCGTGCGCACCTATGACGAGGCCCTCGAACTCCGCGACTTCCACTGGTCTGGCCCCGGTGCCCGTCCCTTTCCCATCGCGATCGAATCCTTCTGCGCCCAGCAAGAGCCCCTCGGCGAACAAGGCGACGGCTGGACCGCGCTCGGGCAACAACTCGACGTGGCCGGCCAGTCGTTCGGCTATGCGGGCGTCACCCTGGCCGGACGCCTCGACGCCGGCCAGGCGCAGCGGGCCCGCGACCTGCTCAACACCTGGTCGGAAGTACTCGACAACCGGCTGGCCGCAGTCGCCCAGTCGCGCAAAAAACACCAGCTCACCTTGGAGCTTTCCGACGCCCTGAAAACACCCGTGCTGCATCGGGGGATCGACCGCGCCATTGCCGTGCTGCAGGAAAACATCGGTTTCCGCGATCTGGTCCTGCTCTTTCGCAACAGCCAGGATCCCGACAGCACCCTCGCCTACAAAGTCATCCGCGACCGCAACCTGGTCTTCGATTCCCCTACCCAGCGCAGCGAAGAAATCGATGCATTCATCGCCGAGGATCGCGGCAGCGCCCTGGACGACCGCTTCACAGAGCTGGTCGAATACTTTGGCATCACCTCTTTCTGCGAAGAAGTGATGATCTCCGGCGTGCAGGAGCAGCAGGTGGTGGGTCGTCTCGTCATCAGCAGTCCCAACGAGGCCTTCAACACCTTCGACCGGGATCTGCTCGAGCGCTTCGCCGACTTTCTGCGCCAGCGCATCGTGGATTTCAACCGCGAATGGTCGCACCTCTCGCTGTGTTTTGCGCCCCCAACGGTCGATCGACTGCTCGGCGAACCCCGCTATCAGCAGCGGCTCGAGCCCACCGAAGAAGACGTGGCGATTCTGTTCTGCGATATTTCGGGCTTTACCCGGGTCAGCGAGCAGATTCTGAAAAGCCCCGCCCTGATCGGCAAACTCATCAATACCTGGAGTCAGCGGGTGGTGGAAATCGTCTGGGAAAGCGCCGGGGTCTTCGACAAAATGGTCGGCGATTGCGCGATCGCGCTCTGGGGCCCGCCCTTTTTCGAAATGAGTGCCCGCGAGGCGTGTCGCCAGGCCGCCAACGCCGCCCTCGAGATCCGCGAATACACCAAAAGCCTGAGCCATGCGCGGGAACTGCCCGAGCTGGCGGGCATCGATCCCCCGCTCGGCGTGGCCACGGGCCTGAATTACGCGCCGCTCTTCGTCGGGCGCTTCGGCCCCAATAAGGACTACACTGGCTTTAGCTCGGGCATGAACAACACTGCGCGTCTGCAGGGCGTGGCAGTGCGCGATGAGATCCTCTGCATGCAACGCTTCGCCGCCATTCTCGAAGGGGAAGCCGCCTTCGGAGAGATCCGCCAGGCCCAGGTCAAGAATGTGGCCGCGCCGCTGGCCTTTAGAGCCCTCGAGCAAATCACCCGGGACGGAGCGAACGCGCCCGCTGCGCATCGGCGCTAGCGGCCAGCGCAAAGATCGCGCTCTGGCCGCAACGAACGCCCCGTAAGCGGCGTCCAATAACTCGTGCCACAACCACCCCGTACCCCCCATCCGGAGGACCGCCATGCAGACCGATCGCTATACCAAAGTCGTTTTGACGTTGATCGCAATTGGGCTCTTGCTGAACGCGGCAAATAATCTGGCCACCACCCCGGCCTTCGCATACGGAGAAGCCGAGGTAGAATGCGTAAATTGCCTTACGCGATCTCAACTGAAGGACGAATTGAGGCGCGCTACGGTGGATGTGCGCGTCAAGAATGCGGTGGAAGTCGATGTGGAAAACTCGACCTATGATCCCGTGCCGGTAGAGATCACCAACTGGCCGGCCAAAATGACCGCGGACGATTGACTCGCCATGGGGACTGCCGCTGTGACGTTGTTCTATAGGAGAAGAAGGATCATCTGGATACTGGTTGTGCTCGGTTGCGCATTGACTGCAGCGATTGCGGCAGACGCCGCCGAGCAAGGGGACAACCTCCCGAAAAAAGCCTTCCAGTGCGCCAGCTGCGGCAAAGGGGTGCAGCGCGGCTATTTGCAAGCCATGGGCAAAGTCTGGCACCCCGAACACTTCGTCTGCGGTGTCTGCGCTGAGAATCTGCAGGGCGCAACCTTTATCCCACATCAGGGGCGTCCCTATCATCGGCAGTGCTACTTAGACCACTATGCACCCCGATGCGGTGGCTGCGATACGCCCATCGAGGGCCGGTATCTCACGGCGCTAGATCGAAAATGGCACCCGCATCATTTTGCCTGCGCCACATGCCAGCGCCCTATTGTCGGGTCCAGATTCGTCGCAGAGGACGGACAGCCCTACCACGAGGCCTGTGCCGCCAAAACCTTCAATCCGCGCTGTGAGATATGCCTGGCGCCCGTAACCGATCACTATTTGACCAATTTCTGGGAGGAAGCCTTTTGCCAGCACCACAACGAGCAACTACAGCAATGCTACGGTTGCGGCCGTCTTATTTCAGAGCACCTTACCGACGGCGGAGTGCGCTTCGACGATGGCCGGACCCTGTGCAACCTGTGTCGTCGCACAGGCGTAGATAGTCTGCGTACGGCGGCAGCCCTGGCCTTCAAAGTGACGGCAGAATTGGCGAACCTGGGCTTTGCGCTATCTCCGGCTTCATTCCCCCTGCGCCTGGTCGATCAGCGGGAACTCACGCAATCAGGATCACACGGCGAGCGAATCAACGGCACCACCCAGTTGGCCATCGAGACCCGCGATGGTCAGGTCGTAAAGCGCGAGATCGCCGCCATCCTGATGCTGCACGGTTTGCCGGCTGCAGCCTTCACCGCAACCTATGCGCACGAGTTGGGCCACGTGTGGTTGTTCCAGCAACACTTTCCCGAGCTGCCGCTGCACGTCGAGGAGGGAATATGCGAGTTGTTTGCCCATTTATGGCTGACCAGCAATCCCGGTCCCTGGAGCGACTATCTGATCCATCTGAAAGCAAGCAGCACCGATCCGATATACGGCGAGGGCTATAGAATCGCGCTCCGCAGCATCGAACATATGGAACCAGCTGCATTGTTCGAATATGTCAAGAAACATCACGGATTCCCCCCCTCCCCGCCTGCTGCTCCGGGCTCTCTGCCCCGATAAGACCGCCGGTCCCTCTTCACACCACAGCGACCAATAGCGATGCGTAGCTGCACGGTTTTTGGCACCGTGCAGATGGCTAAATTACCCTGATTATGGATAAATATGTAATGGTCACGCCGTATTCCTGAATACGGAAAAACGCGAACCACTTTAGATAAAACCAACCACACAAGGTCGCCAACATTTAAAAAAATAAAAATGCTTACGGTGATATAAATCACCATTACTCCGGCGACTTTGTGTATATTTAGGCCATAGGTTAACACAGCTTGTGCAACCCTCATGCTCTCTCCACGAAAGGAGAATATCATGCTCAGCAAATTGATGCTTGCCTTAATCGGCCTGGCTCTTTGCATTCCCGCGGCAGATGCGGCGGAGCATCCCGAAGGCCCCCATCATCCGGCGCTGATGATACCCCTTCCCGGTGAGTTTATGCACCCACCGCCGCCAGAAGATGAAGAAGCCCGGAAGAAATGGTTCGAGAAGGCCTTCGGCGCGCTCGATGCGGATGGCGATGGCGTGATCAGCAAAGAGGAGTTGATGGCGGCACTGCACAAACCACCTCACCATCCCGACGGCGACGGTGAATTTCATCATCCTGATGGCGAGGGTGAGTCTGACCATTCCGCTGACGGAATCTCAGCCGGCGATGAGGGATTGACCGACCTGCCGGAACCCCCGCCCTGCGACGACGGCGTGGTCGAGAGCGAATTGAGCCCGCAGGACGTAGATGTCGCCTGCGCAAGCAGCGAAAGCGTGGGCAATCTCATTTTCCGCACCGTATGCAATATGGATCCCTACCGCAGTGTGGCTATCTCGCTGCCCGCGGAGCGCGCGGCCGATTGCTTCGCAATCGAGGCCATTCGCGGCTCGGGCATCAACTTCGAAATCGTCGAAGAAAGCACCGGCACATCCATGTTCAATACCGCTGACGGCAAGCATGCGTTCGACACGCTCGTTTTGACCGGAGGTCCCAGCGGCACGGTCTACCGGATCAATCTGCTCAGCGGCGACACCTCCGATGCCAGCATCACCATCCGCTTCATCGATCATCCGACGTTCTAGGTTGAAGCCCGACAGCACCTGCTACAGAGCGGTGCTGCGGCACACTCACTGCACAAGCCCCCGATCTGAACATCAGATCGGGGGCTTTTTTGTGCCTGCGGCCAGTTGAGCAGGTTGCATCTGTATTTCTTCGATTCTCCGGCGACACGCCCCCAAGCCCGGCTGTCCCTCATTGACCACTGCTGATCGAAAACGTATTAATAGAGACAGGATCGCCGTTGAATTGGTGGCCGAGCAGGGCGCGGATATGAAAAGCAGAAAGACAAAAATCAACAAAATGCTCTATCAAGTTGGGACCATCAACTCTTTGTTGGCCGGCGTGGACGAAGGAGATGTTTCTTTTGCGGATCTGGCCCATTATGGCGATTTCGGGCTGGGCACTTTTGATGCTGTCAACGGAGAGATGATAGCAGTAGAAGGCAACTACTACCGCATAGATGCATACGGCAATGCCCATCCCGTTACGCCGGAAATGAAGTCGCCATTTGCCGTTGTTGCGCACTACCGCGAGNAGTTCCGATACGATATCGGCGCCTGCGCTGATGTCGCNGTATTGCACGCACTTATTCACGACAAATTCGAGTCCGACAATATNATCTACGCGCTGTGCATATCGGGGTNTTTCAACNNATTGCAANTGCGCTCAGAGCATCCGCAGCCCGAGNGCCACAGACCNNTGAGTGAGACGATTGCAANAGTTCAGAATGCATATGACCTGGNAAATAGCAGAGGCACGATCATCGGCTTCTGGTTTCCCGAGTACATGAAAACGATAAATGTCCCGGGGTTTCACTTTCATTTTATCGACGACCAGCGCCGCAGAGGCGGCCATCTTTTCGATGCGGCCATCGCAAGCGGCACTCTGGGAATTATGCCGATTTTTGACTTTGGAATGCACCTGATCCATACACCGTTATTCGAGCATGCCAATATGGCCGGTGATTTTGGCTCGGCGACACAGAAGGTCGAAAGTAAATGACCATGGATCGGGTCTGTTGTCGGCTTACAAGAAGGTCTTGTGCCTGGCCCGCCGCAGGTGGCGGCGCAATCCTTCGCGCCGGTGCAGGAACACCCGCCCACTGGCCCGCGCGCCAACCGGCGGGTGTGTCGACCGCTCTCGAATCTGGTCTTCACACAGCGACACCTCTTCCCCCAAGGAGATAACCATGCTATCGATCTTACAGAGTCGTCTATGCGTGAAGAAAATCGTCTTCGCGCTGTCTCTGTTGGGCTTGGCCGGCTGCCAAATGGCCGAAGATGCCGTGGACAGCGGCATCGGGCTGGCCCGCGATTGCGGCGTGGACAATCTCGAAGACGTAGCCCGTTTGCGCACGATCAGCGATGATTGTAAAATGGCGCTGCTCGAACTGTTGCCGGATTTCGAAGACAATCTCTCGGGCGCCCTGGTGCCGCTGGGCAGCGAAACATTCGAAGGCAAACCCGTGGTGTTTTTCGCCGCGGCCAATGCCGAGGGCCTACCGCTAACCCTCGATGAAGCCGAGCAACTCAAAGTGACCGCGATCAGTGAGGACGCCGAAACAGTCCTTGATGCCAGCCAGTATGTGCTCAAGAAATTGAGCGATTTCCCCGGGCGCAATATAGCCGTGTCCGCCATCGTCGATTACAGCGGCAGCATGAGCAATGGGGATCTGGCCGATGCGGCCGAGATCTACCAAGACCTCTTCAGCGCACTGCAGCTGACCTCGATGTTCGAGGCCAATGTGCTCTTCTTTTCTGATTCTGTCAGCGAAATTCAACCCTTCACCGACGATGCGGCTGTTATCAAGCAAGCTCTTGAGGTCAATACAGACTACGAGCGTGGTTATACGGCCTTATACGACGCTGTCGGCACCGGTCTGACGGGCCTGGCGGCGCGCGATGTGCCCATCCGCCTGCTGGTAATCGCCACCGATGGGCTGGAGAATGCCAGCCAGACCTATACCCGCAAAAACGAACTCTATACCATCGCGCGCGAGCAGCGCATACCGGTGATCATTCTCGGTGCTCTGTTTGCCGATCTGCGCTTTTTGCGGCAGATGGGAGACGAGACCAACGGGATCTTCATGTACAGCCGCATGTTTTTGCATATGAAGAGCGATTTTGCTCGTCTCCGCCAGACGCTGGCCGAATCGATAGCACTGGAATTGCAGGAGCAAAAAGAAGAGTGGGAGCGCATCCGCATCGAAGCCGGCGGCGAGAGCATAGAATGGCCGCTATAGCGGTTAAAGCCCANTAGCGAGATAGCCAGCCGATGNCCGGAGTGACGGAGAGCATNGGAGTGCANCGCACTGTCGAAGCCACGTGGGGCTCTTGCTTCAGCAATGCGATCGCATTGCTGNAGACCGTACTGCTGCCAGGGNGGTCACAATAATTGCCGCTCGNGATCGCGTATGGCATCACCCGCTCGTGTGGGGATCATCGAAGCGGGANGGCATATCTCCCATCTTTTTCCGCTGAACTTGTTGCCCGATGATTTGGTACGCCTGCACGATATTCTTGAGTGCTTTCCTACTTTTTGCCCTACAGCCGCTGATGGGCAAATACATCCTGCCCTGGTTCGGTGGTGGACCTGGGGTCTGGACCGTCTGTCTGCTGTTTTTTCAGTGTACCCTGCTCGTTGGTTACTGCTATTCTCACTTGCTGAGCAGCAGGCTCAGTATGAAGATGCAGTCGCTGCTCCATATGGCCTTGCTTGCCATTTCAGTCCTCTCGCTACCGATCTCGCCCGATTCGAGTTGGAAACCTGCGGGTAGCGAGGAACCGATTCGCCATATACTGTTGTTGCGCACCGCTCATGTCGGTGCGCCCTTCGCGCTTCTCGCGTCGACCAAGCCCCTATTATCACACTGGTTCAGCCATTCCGTCGCTGGGCGATCGCCCTGGCGCCTGTATGCATTGTCCAACGGCGGTTCGCTAATGGCGTTGCTCAGTTATCCATTTATTGTCGAGCCTTTTCTGGCATTGCACATCCAGGCCAAATTTTGGTCTTTGTGATATGGAATATTTGTGCTCGCCTGCGCAGGGTGTGCGTGGAGATCGATCCATACGGGCGAGCCCGTTGCGGCCATAAAATCTTCCGTCGCGACAACATCCGCATTATCATCCAACGATCCGAGCTTGCGCTCTGATCCAGGGGCATCGGCGCACAACGCTGATATGTTGCTCTGGTTGGTCTTGGCTGCAGTCGCTTCGGTTATGCTGGTGGCGACTACTCGCCAGATATCGCAGGACAACGCGGTTGTACCACTGCTGTGGGTAATGCCATTGGCGATCTATCTTGCCTCGTTGATTGTCTGTTTCGATCACGACAGGTGGTACAGACGGCGGGTCTTTATGCCATTGTTGACGATAGGCACATTGGCGATCGCTTACATCATATCGCGCGAGCTTTTTCTCAACATCTGGATACAAATTGCCGGTTACTCGCTGACGCTCTTTACCGCTTGTATGGTCTGTCATGGAGAACTGGTCCGACTCAAACCGGCAACCTAATATCTTACTCGTTTCTATCTCATCATAGGTGCCGGGGGCGCTCTCGGCGGCACCTTAGTCGCCGTAGTGGCACCCTGGGTTTTTGACGATTTGTTCGAGTATCACCTGGGGTTGTTTGCTGCCTGTTTACTAGCTGGATTCGTTGTACTGCGCGACAATCAGTCGCACAAGCGGTGGAAGTGGATTCGAGCGGTAATGCTCTTGCTGGCGATCGCTGGCGGGCTGGCGGGTGATATTCACCTGAAACAGAACAAAGCTTTTGCATCTTCGCGCAGCTTCTTTGGGATCACTCATATTTTGCATAACCCGCCCGCACTGCGGGTTGTGCAGCATGGGCGGATGATCCATGGAGCACAGTCGCCACGTGTCAACGGGCGCAAGATTCCTACGTCATACTACGAGCGCAACAGCGGGCTCGGCATTGTCCTCGCCGAGTATCGCCGTTTACAGAATGATCAGCCAATCAACAAACCGCTTAGAATCGGAGTTGTTGGTCTGGGCGTCGGCACCATTGCTGCGCTGGCCCAAAGCGGTGATAGCCTGCGCTTCTACGAAATCGATTCGGATGTAGAGCGTATTGCGCGCGAGTATTTCTCCTTTATTGATGATAGCGCAGCAAGTATCGACGTTGTGCTGGGTGATGCGCGGATAATGCTTGACCACGAGGCGCAAAAGGGCGTGTTCCAGAACTTCTATATACTCATCATCGATGCATTCAATAGCGACGCTGTGCCCATGCACTTGCTTACCCGCGAGCCGATGAGATTATATGACGCACATCTCAATCCGCATGGCCTGCTGGCGTTTCAGGTGTCCAACATCCATCTCAACTTAGGCGCCGTAGTACAGGGACTGGCCGCCGATGCCGGACAACAAGCTATTAGGCTAAGCACCCTCGGCTCGGATCCCATCGCCCTTTCATCCGATTGGGTCTTTGCAACCAGGAATTCTCAGCTGCTCGAATCTGAAGCGAGATGAATATGTCTCGAGGGGGGAGAAAAGCAAATATAAATTCGCGGCTTCCGTTTGCAGACCGCCCGCCGCGCCTCTGGCGCAATGTCGCGAGCGAGCGCCCTATTTTAGCCGCGCGAATGGTCCTTCGGGGGGACCGCCGCCCTTCGCCATCCGCTGGTGCTGCGATCATGCCCACAAGTCGATGGCACACGCCGCGGAACCGATGCCTGGTGCAGAGCAGTTTAGATACAAGCTACCCATGTTCTATACTCGACAGCAACCTGCCTACATCTTGCCACATCCCGACAACCAAGGAGACCAAAGTTGCACATCCACGAAACGGCGAATGGAAATTATGCGATCCGCCAGACACCTGTGCTGCACTGGTTCGTAGTTTTGCTGCTGATAGCAATCAGCGCAATCGGGTATATTAACGGTGCGCCGCTGTGGATGAGAATCATCCTCTGTGTAATCATTTTCGCCATGCTCGTGCGCAACAGCAGTTTTTCCATTACGACCGAGTTTTTGGCATGCGAGTACACCATACGCACCCAGCACCGCAAGCTCTTTGGTTTCAAGCGGCGCGAGGTGAATTTTAGCGCAGTGAGCAAAGTGGATTTCGCTATAGAGCACTGGGGGCGCTTGCGGCAAACCCCCCGCGCCAATCTCACGCTGTGGACACTCGACAGCGATATGAATGACGATATCATCGAGGTCTTCGTGCTCGCCAATCCGCACGAAGGACAAATGGTGGCCGACCGGATCAACCAGATCCTCGCGCCATTTCTGCCCCCCCTGTTCCAGAGTCGGCCAGCGTCCCGGCCTGGTTTGGCG
>PBOD01000058.1:0-13279 GCA_002724215.1 Gemmatimonadota bacterium
TCGAGTTTTGGGCGGAGTATTTAGCGGTGCGGATATTGCAAAGGGCTAAGCGCGGTCTCTATTGGGACTATAGAGAGCGAGAAGGAGAGGCGTCGTGGGTGTGAGGGCGATTGCTGGTAGAGGGCAAGGCGGCTTTGGCGTCAATTAGATGTCGCTATGCCGAACATACGCCAGATGTGCTCGAAAATAGAATCCTCGCCAGTGCTCTGTTCGGACTGCGGCGCTGGCATTATAGTCGGGCTGATGTGCGCAGGGCAGTACACGCTGCCTGGCGGGCGCTGGGCGGTGTCGCCCATAGCAAGACTGCTGCGGCCGATTGCCTGGCGGTGCGTTATCACCGCTTGAATCGAGATTATCAAGCCCTGCATGCCCTTTGTTATTCGCTCTTGCAGCAACAGAGCCCGGCAGGTGCAAAAGGGGCGGAACTCCAGCCCGCTTATACGCTGCATATGCCGACGCTATTCGAGCGGTTTTGTGCTGCATATATCCGTGCCCAACTAGCGGGAAAAGGCCGCGTCGCCTCGCAGTACCATTCGCGTCTAAAGGGGGGCCAGGGCATGGCCTTCCGTATGGATATGGCGCTATTTGCCCGCGATGACGGCGAGGCCAGGGCAGTGGTCGATACAAAATATAAAATTGGCGGCGTACCCGCCGAGGCCGATGTGCAACAAGTGGTCGCCTATGCCGTGCAATTGGGGGTGCGCCGGGCACTTTTATTGTATCCCGAAGCTAGGTACACCCAGCGGTTTGAGGTCGGTCCCGTCACAGTCCAGGCGGTGGGTTTTGATTTGGCGGCAGCGGATCTCGAGTGTGCCGGTACCGAGGTCGTCAGGGCAATTACAGAATGCATATGAGATGCCGCTCTTAGTTGACGAGAAACAGACTCAAACTGGGAAAATAAGTAATAGACAGCAGGCAACCGAGCAAGATCAACAAAAAGGGAATGGAAGCGCGATAGAGCTCGATGATCGATCGCTCAAAGCGGATGCTGGAAATAAAGAGATTGAGTCCCACAGGTGGGGTTGAATAGCCGATTTCCAAATTGGTTAAGAAAATGATGCCGAGGTGAATGGGATGTACATCATAGGCCTGGGCTATGGGCAAGATGAGCGGGACGACGACGATCAACGCCGAAAACATATCGATCATACAGCCGACCGCCAGCAAGAAGAGGTTGAGCAGAATGAGGAAGACGAGTCGACTGCTGATGTGGCTTTCTATAAAGGCCAACAGCCGGTAGGGCACTTCGGCATCAATGAGATAATTGGTGTAGGCCATCGCCGCAGCGAGGACGATAATAATGCCCCCGACCAGGACCATGCTCTCGCGTATTATACCCGGCAACTGGCGTGGCGCGATTTCGCGGCGGATGCCCATTTCGACCACCAGGACGTAAAGCGCGCTAAGGGCTGCGGCTTCGCTGATGGCGATAAAACCCCCGTAGATACTCCCTAAAATAACGAAGGGCAANAACAACTCCCAACTGCAGTTCCAAAAGGCGCGGGCTAGCGGGATCGCAGGAGCTGCTGGGGTGTCGATTTGCCGGCCTTTAGCAAAGCTGTAGACCGAGAGGGCAACGACTAACAAAAGGCCCGGAGCGATTCCGGCGAGGAAAAGCTGATCGACGGGTATTTCGGCGACAATGGCGTAGATGATCAGGGGCAAGCTGGGCGGGAAGAGCAGGCCCAGACTGCCGGAGGTCGTGATGAGTCCGAGGGAAAAGGAGTCGGGCAGCCGCTGTTGTTGCAGGGCGGGCAAGAGCAAGCCNCCGAGGGCGACGATGGTCATGCCCGAGGCCCCAGTCAGGGCGGTAAATAAGGCGCAGACCAGAATGGCCATGATGGCCAGGCCGCCGGGGAGCCAGCCGAGCAAGGCCCGGGAAAAATCGACCAGCCGCCTGGGGGCTCCGCTGGCGGCGAGGATAAAGCCNGTCAGGGCAAAAAGGGGTATCGCCGTCAGGGTCGGGGTTGCGGCGATTCGGTACATCTCNATAAAGACGACGGTTAGATCTATTTCGGCGAGATAGAAATGCAANATCGCCAGCGCAGCAATGACCGCAAAGAGCGGGGTGCCGGCCAGGGCGATAAACGCGGCGAGAAAACTGCTCAAGAATCGCGGTCCTGCAGGCGCCACCAGGCCAGATGGAGGAAGCGCAGGGTCATCAGGCCGAAGGCCAGAGGGAAGCAGATTTGGGCAATCCAGGCCGGCACGGAGAAGAAGGCGAGTGCGCCGAATTCGCGTTCGTCGCCGATAAAGCGCCAGGCGATGGAGGTCAGCAGGGCGCATAGGCTGGCAGTGAACAGGTCCGCCGCAGCCAGTACGAANCGGCGATAGGCGGCGGGTAAGAGTCGCAGCACGGCGTCAATGCGGATGTGTTTGTCTAGGCGGGTCGCTGCCAGGGCGCCGGCCAAGCCGATCCACAGGACGAGGTGGCGGACAAAGCTCTCGGTGCCGGGGAAAGTCAGCCCGAAAAAATTGCGCAGCAGTATTTGGCCACAGGTTAGTACCACCAGGCCGGTGACCAGCGATACCAGGAAGAGATCTTCTATCCGGTGCAGGATCCGCATCAGGGGGCTTGGGCCTGGCGATATTCGCGCAGGTGGCGTTGGATCAATTGGTGCGACTGGTTGCTGAAGGCCGTGCCGGCGAGTTCGGCTTCGGTTGCTATCACCAGCTTTTTAAACGTTTCGATATCCTCTGGGCTGGCGTCGATGATCTCTATACCGTGGTTTTTGAGTACAGCCAAAGCCTCTTTGTTGTCGCGGCGGCTTTGGTGCGAGAGTTTGGCCATATGCCGACGCGCGATAGCGGTTAGGACGGCGCGGTCCTCGGTTGCAATTTTGCGCATTGCCCGCTCGTCGACCAGAAATGCGCCAAGGGTGTAGTTGATGGGGAGTCGAGTTAAATATTTGACCCGGGTAAACCACTGCAAGACGATGGCCGCCGTCGGCGAGGCGTAAACTACATCGACCAGGTTGGTCTGCAGACCGAGCAAAACGTCGGGAATCGTCAATGGCACCGATTTGACCCCGGCGAGACGAAAGAGCACTGCGGTGATCGGTTCATCGGTAAGTTGCCAAACCTTCTGGCGGCGAATGTCTTCGACGGTGCGGATGGGNTGTTGCGAGAGGATGTGGACAAAGCCGATATCGGCCCAACCCANAAAGGCATAACCACTTTTTGCGTAACCCTGGCGATAGAAATCGTCCATTGCGCCGAGCACGTGTTCGATTTCTCCGTAGTCGTTGAAGAGAAAGGGCATTTCCAGTGCCAGTAAATCCGGGAAAATCTGGCTGATGCCCTGGCCGCCAAAGCCACCGCCGTGCAACTGCCCAATGCGGATCTTGCGCAGGACTACTTTCTCATCCCCCTGCACTCCGCCCGGGTAAATCTTAAGGCCGACTCTGTCGTCGGTCGCTTCGCGTACTTCCCGGTCGATGCTCCGCAGCGACTTGACCCAGTTGCTGCTCTCGGGGGCCAGGGTGGCGATTTTGAGGAGGGTTTTGGGTTTGGCCACGGCTTCTGCAGCGGTGAAGGATACCACTAGGGCCAGGATCCATTTAAAAGTATTCATCAACCTGTCCTAAGAGGATTTGGGCCTGCTTTTGCGCGGCGATATTCTGTAGGGTAAAGTCGGGATGGGCATCGGGTGGGCTGTCCAATACCTGGCTCAATAGATTTTCAAACAAAGGGCGGTCGAAAGTCTGCCGCGCGTAGAATTTGGCTTTCAAGACGTAAAATATCAATTGGCGGCCTTGGCTGATGGCCAGTGCCCGGTCGAAGTGGTGATTGGCGAGGTCGGGCTTGCCGCCGAGCTGCGGCGGCAGGGCTGCGTGGTAGACCCCGAGAAACAAGTGAGCGCTACCATTGTGATACGTCTCATCTTGTGCAATAACCCAGTGCATCAGGTCGATGACTTTGGGCAAGTCGGCGAGGGCCGCCAGCGAAGCGGTATTGGCGCTTATCCAGGCGCCCCAACTGGAGGCGGTCCAAAAAACTGCGGCTATATCAGAGGGTTTGAATATTCCTATTGCCGCTGCTAATTCAGGATAGGGGACCCGCAGGAGTGCGGCTTGCTCGGGTGTCAGGGCTCTGGTGCCGTACTCTTTGGCCCGCTTGTAGAGTCTGAGCGCCCGCTTGGGATCGTCGCTTTCGATCAAGGCCGCGTATGAAGTATAGGCCTCGGCGGCGCTGAGCAGCATTTTTTTATCGCGCGGGTTGTCCTCGAGTAAGCCCTCGAGCATGAGCAGGAAGGTGGGAAGGCCCGCGGCGATGAGTGCGGGGTCATCGTGGCGGGCCGCGGCCGTGCTGACGTCTTCGATCAGGGAACTGGCCAGAGTGGACTGAATCCTCGCGGCGCAACCCGTGGTGCTGATCGAAAACGCGATTAATAGCGGCCAGATGGCGAGCCGGACGAGCGCATGGGGGCGGTATCTGGTAGGCCAGATCATAGGGTATGAAAATATGGGAAGATGGAATATCTTAGTCAAGCTGGAAGAGCTGGTACTTAGACGCGCTAAGGTGTTGCGGGTTCCGCCGGTTGGGGTCGGTAAAAGTCTGGCGGTTCGGCAGATACGCGAGCAGTGATAGAGGAATATGTCGGGTTTGAATACCCCCCTGTGGGGTTATATTATCGTCGTTGCGGCGGTTGTGGTCGCCTACGGTCCGGCGCTGGACAACGAATTCACCTACGATGATCGCGGACTCGTCTTGGGGGACCAACGGGTGTCTGAGGCGGACTGGCGGTCTATTGTCGGGCAGTCCTATTGGGGTGATGCAGGAGATGGTTTATATCGACCATTGACCACGGCCAGTTTGGCGCTCAACTGGGGACTAGGCAAGGACCAGCCGTGGAGTTATCACCTGATCAATATGCTTTTGCATGCGCTGGCGGCGGGCATGGTGGTCTATGCTGTCAGTTTGTTGTATGAAATGCGGATGGGGGTCGTGGCGGGGCTGCTCTTCGCGCTACAGCCCGGTCCGAGTGAAGCGGTTTTTAGTATTGTCGGTCGTGCGGAGATCCTGGCCTGTTGCCTTGGTTTGGGGGCGATAATCTGTGGCCTGAGCGCGCGAGAAAAAGGGGGCCTCTGGCGTTGGGGCTGTGTATTCGGATGTCTGGTAGGCTCGATGCTGGCCAAGGAAAATGGCATGGCCTTCGCTGCGGGCTTGCTGGTGTGGGAGATGGCCGCTGAGCGGCGGATTCGCACAATGGGGGCCATCGCACTGGCGGCGATGGTCTGTGCGGTTGGGGTTAAGTGGTGGGCTATCGGTATGCTGGTGCCCGCGGGTATCGGCTATCTGGACAATCCGCTCGCCTATGGGACCGATGCGATGCGATTTGCGCACGGATTCGGCTTATTGGCACGGGCCCTAGTCAAAATGATTTTTCCCTGGCCCCTCGTCGCTGATTATTCCCCCCAACAGATCCCCCTATACAATCAATGGTGGACGGGGGAAATCGTCTGGCCACTGGTTTTTGTCGTTCACCTCGCAGCATGCACAATGGTCCTTATGCGCAATGAGGCTCGGTGGTGCTTGTGGCTTGGCATCAGCGCCGGGGCCATGCTGGCGACCAGCAATATTCTGGTGACGACCGGAACTATTTTCGCCGANCGCCTGNTGTATATTCCCGCNGCGGGACTGAGTGTTGCCCTTGCNTGGTGTTGGGGCAAAATGNCNGAGTNCCNGCGCAGAGTCGGGTTGGCGATATGGATGATCGTGGCTATGGGTATGCTGTGGGANAGAGCNGCGGCATGGCGCGANGACCAGGCGCTTTTTNANAGTGTCGTCGNCAAACACCCACTGAGTGCCAGGGGGCACTATGGTTTGGGTTTAGCCCTGCAGCGACAGGGCGATGCACCGCGAGCAATCGCCAGTTATAAAAGAGCTACCGCGCTGTATCCGCGCTATCTCGAAGCCGAGTACAACCGGGCGGCGGCACTGGTAGAGGTTGGGGATTTTCGCGCGGCCGCTGAGGGCTATCGGCGCGTGGTCGAGTTGCGGCCCAACCATATTAACGCCCGCCATGCCCTGGCTTTGCTGGAGCTGGAATTCGGGGCGGTAGAGCGGGGGGAAGCACAATTGCGGAAATTGCACCGGGAGCGTGAACGGGATGTTGGAATCTTGCGCTCGCTGGTGGATTTCTTGCTGCGGAGCGGCCGGTCGGCAGAAGCTCGCGACCTAGTTGCCGAGCGGTTGGAAGCCGACGGGCAGAAAAGTCAATTGCGTGAGATACTCGCTCTTATCAATGCGCAACCCCCGCCCTAATTCTGCGATCGAGCGCAGGCATTGCCAGGGATCAGCCGCAGCGGCACATCGCGCAAATGCGCGTATCGCGCCGCGGAGATCGCCGTTGAATATTGTGAGTGCGCGCTGGAAGCTCTCCAGTTCGGTGTGGTAGCGCCGGTAGGATAATAAGCGGGCGTTGTTTATTTCCCAGCTTGTAAAACCCGCATAGCGGTTGCTGGAAAATTCAATGGTGGCAAACAAGTGCTGGCGTTGAGAAAAAACGGTTGATCTTTGCTTCAGTACTTCTTCCCGCGGCAAGCTCAGGGCATACAGACTGTCGAGTGCGGCGACCGTGCCCGCCATAAACTCGTTGAAGAGTGCGGCTTCGGCCCGGCGTTGCCTGGCTTGTTCCAAAAGGGGGGTCTTGGAGCCAAAGTGTTGGGCGATAAAATCCAGCGAGGCCCGGCGACCTACAAAAGTTGCCATGCTTTCGTTGAAGTCTATATGGTCGGGGGCAAAGGCGGTGGCATGGGTCAATTCGTGGAGGATGAGATCGGCGAGTTGATCTGGCGCATACTGCAACATTCCGCTGAGCACGGGATCGGAGAAATAGCCCAGGGTGCTATAGGCGCCCACGGGTCGCACGATCGCGTCATAGCCAGCGGCGATGAGCGCGTCGCGTTGGCCGACNGCGCGCTGNCGTTCGAAAAAACCCTTGTAAGGCACTGAGCCGACTAAGGGGAACTCCCAGCGATAGGGCTCAAAACGATCTGGCGGTGAAGCGCTGACATTCCAGCTCACCGGAGCGTCGCCGGTATCGTAGTAGGTGGTGTAATTGTCGCCCGTCGCCAGGCCGAGACTATCCGCGTATTGTAGGATTGCGCCAATGAGTTNGAATTGCNGGCGTCTATCGGCGGNCAGATCCGGNCGGCCCAGTATTTCNCTGATCGGGGCACGGCCAATTATCACCGCCCCCTGGCCGCGCGCCAGGTGCAGATAGTAGTCGAGTTGGCAGCCGCAGCACAAAAAAAGGCCAAACCCACAAAGGGTTCGGCCCACGGCGGTGAGTATGCGGNCTGCCATTCAGGGCGCTGTGGTTTGCGCCGGTTGCGCAGCTTGCTCCAGGGCTTGGAATACCTTGGCCATTTCCTGGTTCAAGGTAATGATCAAATGATTGGCCTCGCGCAATTTGCCTTCGGCTTCAGCATAGGCCTCAGTCGAGCCATCTTGCTGCTCTTGCGCCCAGCCGCGAATGGTGGTCTCGTAGCCTGCCAAGCGGAGGACCATCATGTTCTTGATGTCGTTGTGGAGGGGGGAAAGCAGCGGCGGGGGCGAGATTTTAGCGAAATCAGCGATTGCTTGTTGCAGCCTGGGCTTGGCTATTTNCATCGCTGGCGCGAGNTTTTTGCCCGTCGCCTGCCCCGATGAACCGACCATTTTGTCGATTTCGAGCTGTATTTTACCCACCTCCTGTACAAATGGATTAATCGCTTCCAGATAAGTCTGCACCTGTGCCCTATCGCCGTAGGGGGTCTGGGTCGCAGGTACAGTTTCGGCGGGAACGGGTTGCGGGATATTTTGCGATTCCTCTTGCCCCGACCCGCAAGCCAGGACAAATGCCAGTAGAGGCCATACCTTTNTCATGATTTACCTTTGGGCGCTTTGCGCGTTGATATTGCTCATNGCCTTGGCCAGGCCCGAGTGTGCCGTCGGCGATTGGGGATCGATCAGCAGCGCTTTTTCAAATNTCTCATAGGCTGCTTGCCACGACCTCTCGTCCATGAGCAATTGGCCCANACCGATATAGGCGCGGAACGCGTTAATGTCCAATTCTATTGCCCGGTTGAAAGCCGTTTTGGCATTGTCGGGTTGATTTTGCATCGCATAGAGTTGGCCCAGGCGGATATAGGTGTCATTATACTGGGGATTGGCAGCTGCAGCTTGTTCGAGATAGAGCTGGGCTTGCTCGAACTGCTGACGAGCCTGGAAGATTGTCCCCAATTTGATAAGGGCCAGGGGGTGCCGGGGGAATATTTCGAGGGTTTGTTCAAAGGCGACTATCGCCAAACTGTCATCCCCGGCTTCGAGCGCGCGCAGGCCCCGGTCGTAGGGGATATTCATTGCCCGGCGCAAATAGCGGTCAGCCGCTCCATTTTTGTGTTGGGCAGCGTAGGCCCGCGAGAGGCTGGCGTAAACCTGGGGGTTGAGGGTGTCCTGGTGCCTGGCCATGTGATACGCAGCCACGGCATCGGCTATCTGGCCATTGGCGAGCAGGGCATCGCCGTGGGCGAGGTATTCCTCAGGTGTCGAAGGAGTGTCCGAACACCCCTGCCAGATAAAAAATAAGAGGAAGAACGTCCTGGGCAGTACGAATGGGGAGCGCAGCAGTCTAATGGGATTTGTTGACGATCTTCTCACCATCAAAGATCACATTGCCTTCCTTGTCGAGGACGCGACCGTCTGCGGTGAATTCGTACTTCATCGCTTGACCGAGGGTGAGATGCCGTTGCACTTCGGCCAGGTCCTGATATTTTTCGATCAATTTTTCGATGGGGCCCTCAAAAGCGGTCTGCTGCCATTTGGGCCGATCCTTGTTGTGGGCGGCGCGCTCTTCGGCGGTCATGATCGGCAGCCGCTCTGCAGCCGGAGTGAAGCGGCCGGCCATAGCCTGTTGGCGGCGGTACTTTTCGTGCCGCTTCTCGGATTCGGTCAGCATCTCATCGGGCATGGCTTCGAAACCGGTATCCTGGTCGGCTCCCTGATCTTTGCGCCGTTTTTGCTCGTCCTCCAACTCGCGTGACAGGTGCTGCTGGCGCTCGTTGTCGAGATTGTTGTCGGTCCCCAATTTCCGCAATACGTGCCGGGCTGCCTTGTTCATTATGGGCCCTCCTGGGCAGAAAAGATAACTTTGCGCGGATGGTGCGGATAGTTGCCTCAATTACCAATCCTACAAAAATATAAAGGCGTTAAGTCATTTGGCAAATCCAATTTACCTTGGTTATTTTAAGAGCGACGCCGAAGTTGGGCGGTAATGTGTTTTTGTGCGAGCAAAGAGAGATGGCGCTAACTTATGGCTAAGACAGACAATAAGGGCAAGCAAGATCAGGAAGCGCGGGAAGAACGCTTGAAGAAGATAAGAACGCTGATTGCGGGCAATGGCGAGGATGCGGCAAAGCTGTTGAAGATGTGGATGGATAAAGAAGCTTCCGCAAAGGCCAAGCGTTAATTACTAAACCAAAGGTACGGAGAAATTTATGGGGTTCTTGTCTCGCTTTTTTTCCAATGACATAGGCATTGATCTAGGCACGGCCAATACACTGGTCTTCGTCAAAGGGGAAGGAATTGTTCTCAACGAGCCATCGATTGTAGCCCGGCACGCAGCAACCAAAAAAGTCATCGCGGTTGGTACAGAGGCTAAGGAGATGGTGGGGCGCGAGAATGCCGAAATACAAATCACCCGTCCTCTCAAAGACGGTGTAATCGCCGACTTCGAAGTCACCGAGGAAATGATACGCCACTTTATCCGCAAGGTGCAGAAGAACAAATTGTTCGTTCGGCCCAAAATAGTGGTCTCCGTGCCGTCGGGTAGCACCGAAGTCGAGAAACGGGCGGTGCGAAATTCCTGTGAGCGGGTTGGCGCGCGGGAAGTATATCTGGTGAGCGAGCCGATGGCCGCCGCTATCGGGATCGGTCTGCCCGTAGAACAGGCGATTGGTTCGATGGTGATCGATATCGGTGGTGGTACTACTGAGATCGCAGTGATCGCGTTGTCTGGCATTGTCGAGCACGAGTCACTGCGGGTCGCTGGCGACGCGATGGACCAGGCGATTATCGACTGGATGCGCAAGAAATACAATCTGCTCATTGGCACTCGGGGCGCGGAGATTCTCAAGTGGGAAATCGGCTCGGCGATGGAACTTGATCCAGAAAAAGACGCGCCCGTCCGCGGTCGCGATATGGTCGCCGGCATCCCCAAGACGCTGCAGGTCGATTCGCTGGAAATCCGCGAAGCCCTCAGCGATCCCGTTGCCCAAATTGTCTCCGGGGTGCGCAGGGTTTTGGAAAGGACGCCGCCGGAACTGGCCGCCGACATCCTGGACCGCGGCATGGTGCTCAGCGGTGGCGGCGGCAAACTCCTGGGGCTCAAAGAGCGGCTGATAGAGGGGACCAGTTTGCCCACTTTTGTCGATAGCGAGGATCCGCTCTCCGCCGTGGTGCGCGGAAATGCGCGCATACTCGAAGAATTCGAGCGCTATCGCAAGGTCCTTTACTAAGCTACGCGGCATGCCGATTACGCGGGGGATCGTAGCGATCGGGCTGGCGCTGGTATGCGCATTGAGCCTGATGGGCTTGCCGCATCCCCAAAAAAATTATATAGCGGAGCGCTGTCGTGCCGGACTACTGACGGCGAGCCAGTGGCTTTTTTCTCAGGCTATCCGCTACGCTAAAAACGAACAGAAGAGCCGTTTTCTACTGACCCAAAATGTAAAGCTGGCGCTGGATAATATGCGCCTGCGTGAGGCCGCGTGGGAGAATGAGCGCTTGCGCGAGGCCCTGGCTTTCCGCAGGACAGATGGGGCGACTGCAGTCATCCCGGCCGAGGTCATCGGCCGCGATCCCGATCAGATCTACGATACCATCGTCATCAACGCCGGCAGCGACCGGGGCATCGTAAAGGATATGCCGGTGGTCACGGCTGAGGGTTTGGTTGGCCATGTCGCCATGGTGGGTGTTTCTGATTCGGTCGTGCAACTTCTCATGCGCTCGCGGGTCAGCGCCCTGGTGCAGTCGACGCGAGCCCAGGGCATAATCTCCTGGGTCGACGGCCACCGCTTCCGCCTGCGCTTTGTCGAAGCGAGTAACCTGGTGCGGGCGGGGGATCGCGTAGTCTCGTCGGGGTTGGGGGGGCGCTACCCCAAAGGCATACCCATCGGCACGGTGGTGGAAGTCAATCAAGTCAAGCGCGACCTGGTTTTTCAACAGGTTTTTATCGAGTCAAGCGTGGATTTCCCCAATCTGGAGGAAGTTTTCGTACTGGCGGTCAGCGCAAACTAAGGCCGTGGCTGATCGGGCTGCTCTTGACAGGGAATGGGGCTTGCCGTATTCTTTAAAACGTCTGTTAGCGTAGTACTTACCTGTTGTAACAGGCTCTTAGTGAGCGAGGGAGGAAGGTCTTGACGAAAGCTGATATCGTCCGTCTTATTGCCCAGGGAACTGGGTTGACCAAGACCGATACAGCAGCTGTCGTCGATGGGTTTATCGAATCCGTGATTGAGGCCCTCGAACGCGGTGACCATATCGAGATCCGCGGCTTTGGCACGTTCAAGGTAGTCGAACGGGCACCCAGAACTGGGCGCAATCCGCGTACAGGTTCAGAAGTTAAAATATCCAGTCGCAAGGCCCCGACGTTTAAGCCGTCGAAAGAACTACGGGCCAGAGTCGAAAGCGACGACATAGAGGACAAAGGTCCAGAGGAGAAGAAAGATGCCGTGTGGCAGGAAGAGAAAGCGGCATAAGATCGCTACGCACAAGCGCAAGAAGAGACTGCGCAAGAATCGCCACAAGAAGAAGAATATCTGAGCTGTTGGGCTATTAGCTCAGCTGGATAGAGCGCCGGTCTCCGGAACCGGAGGTCCCAGGTTCGAATCCTGGATAGCTCACCATTCAGTCTGCAGTTTGTGGTCGGGTAAGTATCAGGTCGGGGTGTGGCGCAGCCCGGCTAGCGCGCTTCCTTGGGGTGGAAGAGGTCGCTGGTTCGAATCCAGTCACCCCGACCATTTATAGGGCTATGGGTCCCTAGTGGACTCGTAGCCTTTGCCTAGAGATCGGGGTGTAGCGCAGCCCGGCTAGCGCACCTGCTTCGGGAGCAGGGGGTCGCCAGTTCGAATCTGGCCACCCCGACCATCTGAATAACCTCTTGGGAAACCAAGAGGTTATTTTTTTCCTGTTAAAAACAGTTGTTTGTGTACCCTCTTTGGCTATGTTCCAGTCATTATGCTATTATCTTTTTATTGAAAACCTATCCAGTCGGTGGCAAAAGGGAACTGCTGGCCCGGGGGGTTCCTTGATTAGACGCCACGAGCGCCGGCGTATCCTGGGCTTCAGNCGCCCATTGCTGCGATATTTATGGATCGGATGTTCGAGCACCAGAAGGTCGACGAGGCGTCGTCGCGAGCTTGAATGGCGCGTCGTTTCATAGTATTCATCGACCGTGTATTGCACCCAAACCAGTTCATCGATGAGTTCGGCGTCGGCCAGCACAAACTGCTTGTNTGTCTTNGTTTGCTCGGCGGCTAACGCGTTNATGGCCATTTCGTCTTTCAACTGCAAGCCTCGCTGCACAGCGGGCNACTTGCCATTGGCCGCTTCGCTGACACCGACCAGAACCATTTGCAGTGCTGGCTCGACATCGACCAGCAGGTGACCGATGTCGGGTGGGGCCGTATGGTATCTGGCGTTCAATACGCGGTAGTCCGTGGCGGCATACTTTTTCAGGCTGTCCAAGCCGGTGGGCGACGTATCATTGTAGGCATCGCGCAACATGCGGTCGATAGAAGCGACACCCGTCAATCCATCGTTGGTCAGGTCGATATTATGGTCGTAGAGCACATGTGGCGGTTGGCCGCAGGCTTGAGCTATCGCGCAGGTGAGACTGGCGTCGATGACGATNTTATCGCCGGAGAGCAGACGGTGAATTCGGTAGCGTTGTACGCCAATGGCATCGGCCAGGGCCTGTTGCGTATAGCCGGCCGCCGCAATCATCGCAGCGAGACGCTTGCGGAGAAACTCGTCATAGCGGCGATAGGGGTCCGAATCTTTTTTTTGCATTTCAATGTCGCGATTTTTTTCCGNTCCGCAGTGTCCCANAATCTAAAAAACTGGCATTGCCACTCCAACGGAAGATCGTGCTAATATCGCACGTTTTTGACCTTGGACATTTTTATTGCAAAACGCAGACATCTGCCCNTGCATAACAATATNGGAGACAAAGTNCTCNTTGCGATGATCGNGACCCANNCGANGNCATACTTAATNTTCNCACTGCNANCAG
>PBOD01000058.1:13284-29324 GCA_002724215.1 Gemmatimonadota bacterium
ANTGCTTNTAAATAATGTTATGTNAATCATTNATNTTACTNACNGGNCCAACCGCGACCGGTAAAACCGAAATCGCGTTAGATCTGGTAGGGCATTTGGANAAAGTCGAAATNGTATCNGTTGATTCGAGNCAGATTTATCGCCANATGGATATTGGTACGGCAAAGCCAACCAAAGACCAGTTATTAACTTGTCCACATCACTTCATTGATATTTTGCAACCAGACGAGACCTATAATGCAGGTGACTACGGTCGGGCCGCACGGGCGACAATCGGTGCGATTTGGCAGCGCAACGGATTGCCTCTGCTCGTGGGCGGTACCGGCCTTTACTGGCAGAGCGTTCTGGACGGTTTCTTTACAGATTCCGCCGATTACGCTCCTGTGCGCAGGACGTTGTTGGAACGGTTGGAGCGGGAGGGGCTCGATGCGCTCTATGCCGAATTGGGAGCGTTGGATCCCATTCTCCAGCGGCGCATCCNGCCGGCAGATACTCAGCGGATAATCCGCAGCCTGGAAGTGGCCGTAAGCGGAGAAAAGACCCTGAGTCAATTGCAGCGCGAAGGCGATGAGGGGCAATGGTCATGCCGGGCCAGTATGATTTGCTTGACGCGGGAGCGCAGCGCCCTTTATAACAGGATAGACCAGAGGGTAGAAGAGATGGTCANNGGGGGNTTGGTCGCAGAAGTCGATGCCCTTTTGCNGTGTGGCAATCATCGCAAGANTGCTGCCCTCAGTACGCTNGGCTATGCGGAGATTAAAGAATATCTGGAGGATGAAATGTCTNTGGCGGAAGCCAAAGAATTGATAAAGCAACGCACTCGGCAATTTGCCAAGCGGCAATTGACCTGGTTCCGCCGAGACCGCAGATTGCGATTTCTAGACATTGGAGTGTGGGGAAGATCTGGCATTGTTGAGCGGATTATTGAATCCTGGGATAGGGTGCGCACCCGGGGGTGATTTATTGACAGTCCGCAACTGCGCCCATATTTTAGGACCTAGAATTGGCGGGAGTAGTTCAGGGGTAGAACGCAAGCTTCCCAAGCTTGATGTCGCGGGTTCGATTCCCGTCTCCCGCTCCATATGCTGCACTACCGCCTGGTTCAATGGGACCGGGCGGTTTTTTTGTGCGTTGCAAAAGCGGCAGATTAAGGGCATTGCTACCGATTAATGGGAAGGGGAATGAGCCTATTGCGGTCGCTGTGGGTATGACGTAATTTCATGTACTTCATTCGCGGAGATAGTTTTGTGTGTTCCAATGATTGAGATTAGTGCATGATTGTCCATAAATATTTGTCCTGCTGTAGTTTAAGTNTTATACNAAAGTGTGATAATGGGGTGGATTGAGAAATCTGCCCCACAGAGAATGGGGGCACCTATGCCGGTGCTATTTTTTATTTTGCTCCTCTTATCAGCGTGTGGCCCCAAACCGATTGAGCGCCAGTCGCCTCTCGATACGGCGGAAAATCAATATCGTCGAGGACTGACCAGCCTCCAACGCGGAGATCTAATAGGTGCTCAGCGTGCTTTTGAACGAGCGCGTATGCTCGATGCGGAATATCCGGGCATATACGTCGGCTATGCCCTGGTCGCGATGCAACGCGGCGATTTTTTTCGCGCCCATAAAGAACTCGAATTGGCCTTGCACAAGGACAATGATTTTATCGACGCTCTTATCGCTCAGGGGCGTCTTCGGACTAGGCAGGGCACCACGCGCGGAGAAAATCCCAAGAAATGGTTGCCAGATGCGCTGCGGGCATATAAAAAGGCCGAAGACAAGGCGCCCGACTATCCACCCATTCACTATTACCGGGGACAGAGCTATCTCGATGCCCAAAATCTACCATTGGCCCGACAGGCATTTACCCGGTTGATAGAAATCAACCGCGGCCCCCTGGTGCACCAGGCGATGCAGAAGGTGGAACAGATTCAGATGGTAGAGCGCGCCGCACCTGGAACCAGTGTTGGCATTAAAATCGGCTTGGTCGCCCAGATCAGCCGGGCTGAGTTGGCTGTATTATTGTTGGAAGAACTCAAAATCGACGTTTTAATCCAAAAGAGGGGCACCGACCACGGCGAGTTGTCATTTCGNAGTCCCGACCACCAATCAGNCACGGTTCCGATCGCTGNGGATATAGANCACTCCTGGGCCAAGCCCTGGATTGAGGAAATCCTGGNGCTCGGCGTGCCGGGATTGGAAGTATTTCCCGATCAGACCTTCCANCCCAATCAACCGCTCACCCGGGCCNATTACGCGATGGTAAATCAGGGCGTGCTGGTGCTCCTGAGCGGCGATCGGACCCTGCCGACGCGCTATATCGGCGAACCATCCCGATTCCCGGATGTNCGCGGTGATTTCTATGCCTATAATGCCATAGCATTGAGCACTGAGCGCGGCTTTATGGCCGCCGATAAGCGCACCGGGAAATTTTACCCCGAAAGGAATGTATCGGGGGCGGAAGCGTTGTTGACGATCAGGGAATTGCAAAACTCTTTTCGCATGGAATTCTGATGTTNTTNTTCGCGGTCTTGCTCGTCTCNTGCATCGGATTNGTCAGCGGTGCCTCGGCCGAAGTGNTNACGAGAGTNAGGGCCAGCGGTATGGGCTTGATNTCCGGGGGAGATCAAGCAGCGGCATTTGATCAGGCCAAAAGGGCGGCTTTGCGCGAAGCAGTGGNGATTGGGGTGGGAACGTTGGTCAGCGCCGAGACGCGGGTGGAGAATTTCGCGCTCATTGAAGACCATGTCCTCACTCGGACCGATGGCTACATCAGATCTTTTGAGGTGGTCGAACAAGGGCCCATTGACGATCAGATGTACCGGGTTGAGATCGATGCTGTAGTCGAGTTGGGCAATCTCCAGCACAGGCTTGATGCTCTGGAATTATTAATCGCCCATGCGGGAAATCCCTACATATTGTGTTTGGGGCGNGATCGTTATGAATTCGGGGAGGGGCGGGTCCGGGATTTTTCGGCTACGATCCTCAGGGGCCAATTGCAGCGCGCATCGGGGCGGTTTAATCTCGCTGCACCCCTGCAAACGGAGCACGGGATGTTGGAGCGGGCCGCCCAGTTCGGTTTTGAACAGGGAGCCGATATCGTGATCCGCGCCGAAGCCCTGGTGCGCGAAGCTGCGGATATACAGGTGCCATTCGCAGGATCTTCGCTGCGGTCTCTGGGCCTGAAGTCGGCAACCGCCGACCTCAGGATAGAGGCGCTGTGGACGGATACGGGAGAAGTCTTTGCCGCGCTGAGCCATAGCGAAAGAGGGGCCGATGTCAATCTGAGTACGGCTGGCGAGAAAGCGGTCCGCACGGGGATNGAAAANTTGAGTGCTGAACTGGTCCGCCAACTTGTGGAAAACTGGCGCGAAAAAATGTACTCGGGCCGTCTGGTCAGGGTCGTCGTGGATGGTGACAGCGAGCGCGTGGGGCACTTTGAATGGGCTTTTTCCGGTCAGGTAGCAGGGATCGAGAAGATATACCGCCGCAGCTTCAGCGAGGGGACAGCCGTTTTCGATGTGCGCAGCAAGGACACGGGTTTTGCCATAGCCCGAGCGTTGACGGCCAAGGGCATCGAGGGCGTCAATATCGACATCATCCGGGTTTCCCCCAATAGTTTGCGGCTGGCTCTGGTCAACTAATGATCGTAGTAAAAGAAATAGACCCCGGCGGTCTGGGCGAGAGGGCGGGATTTTGCGTCGGAGATCGGATATTGCGCATCAATGGGGAGGAAGTGAGAGATCTGATCGACTTCCAGGTCAATAGCTCCGAAGATTTCCTACAAATAGAAATCGAGCGCGGCGATGAAACCTACGAAGCCGAAATAGAACGCGTTGCGGGCGAAGCCTTCGGCCTGGAATTCGAGGATATGCGGCTGCGCAGTTGCAACAACAAGTGCGTATTCTGCTTTATACACCAAATGCCCAAGGGTATGCGCCGCAGTCTGTATTTTGAGGACGACGATTTCAGGCTATCCTTCCTGCATGGCTCCTACGTGACTTTGACCAATGTTCGCGATAGCGATATCGAGCGCATCGTCGAGCAGGGGTTGAGTCCGCAATATATCTCGGTACACGCCACCGATCCCGACTTGCGGCAGATCATGCTCGGCCGCAGCAAATCGACGGTGGACATCAACGAGCGCTTGCGCTATTTGGCGGACAATGGCATCGAGATGCATGCCCAAATTGTCGTCTGTCCGGGGTGGAACGATGGCAAGCACCTCGAGCGTACAGTGGGCGAACTGGCGGAGTACTATCCGTCGTTGCGCTCAGTCGCGCTCGTCCCCGTCGGGCTGACCGAACACCGCGAGCGCTTGGCCAAACTCGATCCGGTCACCCCCGATCTGGCAGCGGAATACCTGGCGGCCGCTGAACTGTGGGGCGACCAGTTTCGCCAGCGTTGTGGCGAGCGCATAGTCTATGC
The DNA here is from genome assembly GCA_002724215.1 of Gemmatimonadota bacterium. Taxonomy (GTDB): domain Bacteria; phylum Latescibacterota; class UBA2968; order UBA8231; family UBA8231. The sequence continues at coordinate 17,710 of PBOD01000058.1, forward strand.
CGCAGACGAATTATTTCTACTGGTGGGGCGACAGCCGCCCACAGCGGCCTATTACGATGCTTTTCCCCAACTAGAAAATGGCATCGGCATGGTCCGCGCGTTTCTCGATACGTATGCTCAAGCGCGACCGAAATTGGTCCCCGGTATGGGTAAAAATCTCCGCATCGGTTTGGTGACCGGCCGCCTGGCGGAGCCCGTTTTGGCGCCCCTGGTGGCGGAATTGAATGAGGAGAATCCGTTCGAGCTAGACCTGTTGTCGGTCGATAATGACTTTTTCGGTCGTGGCATTACCGTATCGGGACTATTGACGGGACGCGATATCGCCGCCCGGGTCCGGGACGGCAACAAGCGCGATCTTTTGCTGCTGCCGCCCAATTGCATAAATGGCGATGGATTGACCATTGATGATATGACCGTTGCCCAACTGGCCGATGTCGTCGGGGGACCGGTCGCGGTGGGCAGTTACGATTTGGTGGACACCCTGGGGCGCTATTGCTCTGGGGTCGGTCTGGGCTCGGAGGGCGCAGGCCGTCAATTGGACGAATTGGGCTACTTTGTCGGGCGCGAAAAATGAACGAGGAAACGCTGTCAGTGAATGGGCAAATCCGCGTCCTTGGTCGCACGCGGCCGATCGTGGCGATAGTGGGGCGTCCCAATGTGGGCAAATCGACGTTATTCAACCGGATCCTCGGCGCGCGCTGGGCTATTACCGATGATCAGCCTGGGGTGACGCGGGACCAGATCTTCGCTGCCGCCGAATGGGCGGGTCGCACCTTTACCCTCGTCGATACCGGCGGGTATGTGCCGGGGTCAAAAGACGCCATTGAAGTCGCAGTGCGGACTCAGGCCGAATCCGCCATAGCAGATGCCGACATCGCCCTTTTTCTGTGCGATGGCTCCAGCGGACTGACCGACCTGGATCGCGAAGTCGGAGCCCTGCTGCGCAAGGGGGGAGGCAAATCCCTGCTGGTGGTCAATAAGGTGGATGCCGTCGGGCCAGCCCAATCGCTCGACGAGTTCTACACCCTGGGCTTGGGCGACCCCTTGCCCGTTTCCGCGACGACGGGTCGCCGTTCCGGCGATTTGCTCGACGCGCTCGTCGCGCTATTGGACGCACCCGAAGCCTATGCCGCGGACGCGGAGGAAGAACTGATAAAAGTAGCCCTGGTCGGTCGTCCCAATGTGGGCAAATCGACACTAATTAACCACCTGGCGGGCTATCAGGTCTCGATTGTCCACGATCAGCCGGGCACGACCCGGGATACGACCCATTTGCGGGTTTGCTGGCAAGACACCCCCATTCTCTTTATGGATACCGCGGGTATGCGCAGACGGTCCAAGGTGGACGATCCGGTCGAGTTTTATAGCGGCCGCCGGACCGTCAATAGCATCGAGCGCGCCGATGTGGCGGTGGTGCTGCTGGACGGCACGGAAGGGTGGGTAATGCAGGACGCGCGCATTATGGAACAGGTGCTCGAATCGGGCAGTGGGCTAGTCGTGGCAGTGAACAAGTGGGATCTAGTTGAGGGGATGACGGCCGATCAGTGCCGCAGCGAACTGCGCGGTCGCTATCCCTTTCTGCGGGACTATCCTGTAATTTGCATGTCCGGGTTGACCGGACGCAGAGTGGCAAAATGCCTTGCGGCGGTTGCGGCGGTGGGGCAGCGGCGGCGGTCTCGCATCTCCACCGCGCGACTCAACCAGATCGTCCAGCTGGTAACGGCCGAATATCCCGCGACCCACGAGGGCAAGGAGATCCGCCTACTCTATGCCACACAGCATGGGGTCGATCCGCCTTCCTTTACCATTTTCACCAATATACCCCAGCAAGTGCCGGGAAACTACCGGCGCTATATTGAAAAAAGGCTGCGGCAGGAGTTTGACTTTGCTGGCACTCCCCTGCGCATCGCCTGGCGGCGGCGCAAGGGAGAGATTGGAGCACGGAAGTGAATAATCCCCTCGGCAACAAGCTGTATTACAGCATTAGCGAAGTGGCGGAAATCACGGAATTACAACCCTATACGCTCCGAGCATGGGAACGGGAATTTCCCTGTTTGCGCCCGCGGCGGAATCGGGGCAAAAATCGGGCCTACCGGGAGCGCGATATCGGGATCATCCTGTTGATAAAACAATTGCTCTACGACGAGCGCTATACGAGCCAGGGAGTAAAGAAAAAACTCAAAGACGAGCCCGAATTATTGCGGCAAATTGGTCCCCAGATGCCCTTGTTGTTAGCGAAAGCAAAAAATAAGGGGGCAGACCCGAGCGAAACGCCCCATATTGCTACCGAGGTAGCCAAAGATATCGATAAAGAGCAATTTCGCGTGGTGGTCGAAGACGTAAAAATAGAGCTGCGGGAAATAATGGACCTGCTCTAAATATTTGGAGATGGAGTTTTTGCTTGTGGCAATTGGCTCAACGCATAGGTCGATCTTGCCTAAATCAATATAATTCCATATGTTCTAACCGATAAGTGGGCGCCTTGCCCGCTATTTCCTCAACGTGGAAAAGTCGCCTATTTCCGCCGTAGACCGGACCGAATTAAAGGTCGAGCTGATCGCACTGGTCAAACCCATTGTCACTGATCATGGGGCAGAACTGGTGGATGTCGAAATTAGCGGTAGCAAGGGCGGCGAGTTGATTCGTTTGTTGGTCCATGCAGAGCCAGGTATTACGCTGGCTCAGTGCGAAGCCATCAGCAGGGAAGTGGCCGATAGCTTCGATGTTGAAGACCCCGTCCCCGGCCGCTATCGGCTCGAAGTTACCTCTCCAGGTTTGGACCGGCCGCTTCTGAGCGATGACGATTTTGCCAGGGCAAGCGGACGCCAACTCAAGGTTGTCTTCCATGACGGTCGGGTCGCCAAAGGGCGGTTGGCCTCCTGGGATGCAAGCCAATTGCTCCTCGAGGGTCCGGCCGCCTCGATCGAGCGTGCCAATATTGCCAAGGCCCTCATCGAACCTGAACTCTAAGTTAAAGTTGAGTGCGGAAAAAAATGAATAACCTGAGCATTGTCGAAGCGCTAGGGCAGATCGCCCGCGAAAAGAACGTCGATAGGGAATTGGTGGTCCAAACCCTGGCCGACGCATTGATCTCCGCTGCCAAGCGGCGCTACGGCAATACGGAGAATTACGAGGTTGAAATAGACCCCACTCAGGGCCGAATGGAGGTCTTTGCCAAAATGACCGTGGTCGAGGAAGTCCTTGAGCCCTCGATGGAGATGTTGCTCGAAGACGCCCAAGAAATCGAACCCGATGCCCAATTGGGGTCGGTGTTGCGGCACAAGCTCGACTTTGCCGACTTTGGTCGCAACGCCATCCAGACCGCCAAGCAGATTCTCATCCAGCGGGTGCGCGAAGCTGAGCGCGAGCGGATCTATGACGAGTTTATCGGTCGCGTCGGCACGATCGAATCGGGCACGGTGCAACAAATCAGTCACGGCGATATCGTGCTCAATCTGGGGCGCGCCGAGGCTGCGGTGCCCTATAAGGAGCAGATACGCCGCGAGCGCTACCGGCAGGGCGATGCCGTGCGGGGTCTGATTTACGAAGTATTGAAGTCGAGTCGGGGTCCGCAAGTTCTGTTGTCGCGAACCCACCCCGAGTTTCTCAGGAAACTCTTCGCCATTGAAGTCCCCGAGATCTCCGAGGGCATCGTCGATATCCACGGCGTAGCGCGCGAACCGGGCGAGCGGGCCAAGATCGCGGTCAGTACCAGCGATGAGCGGGTCGATCCGGTCGGGGCCTGCGTCGGTGTCAAAGGCTCAAGGGTCCAGGCCATTGTGCGCGAATTAAGCGGTGAGCGCATCGACATCGTCCCCTGGATCGACGAGCCGGATATATTCATCACCCGAGCCTTGAGCCCGGCAACGGTGACCCGGTGCATCACCGATTCGCGCCGCAAGCACGCGGTCGTCATCGTCGAGGAAGATCAGCTTTCGCTGGCTATCGGCAAGGGCGGGCAGAATTCCCGCTTGGCGGTACAGCTGACGGGTTGGGGCCTCGATATTATTACCCAAGACCAATACCAGGAACGTCGGGCCAAGCAGGACAAATACCAGCAAGTATTCCAACAAATTCCCGGTATCAGCGAGTTGATCGCGCTGAGCCTAACGACCTCGGGCTTCGATTCGATTGCCTCTATTGTCGAAGCCGATCTCGAGCTTTTGCAGACCGTGCCGGGGTTGGAGGAAGCCACCGCCGCCAGCGCGGTCAGGGAGGCGGCAACGCAGTATTTGTCCGAACACGGCGAAATAGACATCGAAGCTCTTTGCGCCGAATCAGCGCAAGAAGCGGACGCTGCCGAGGGCACGCAAGCCGAGGCGGAGGATACTACCGACGGAGCGGGAGCCGAGGAGAGTCCAGCGGAAATTGCCGGGGCAGAGAGCGTTGCCTCTGGAGAGGACGCCGGCGCGCAAGCCGCCGAAACCGCCACATCAGAGACCGACCCTGGGGTTTAAGTTTAAGCGAACCCAGAGACCTATTCAGGGAGCACAATACTTGGAAAAGCGCAGAGTATATCAAGTCGCCAAAGAATTAAAACTATCCAGCGATGCGCTCATTTCCATGCTCAAGGGCATGGAAATAGAGGTCAAGAGCCACATGAGCGTGGTGACTCCCGATATGCTGGAGGCTATCGGCCGCAAGATCGACGAGGAGAAGAAGAGTTCCATCGAGGAAGTCAAGCGGCAAAAGGCCAAAGAAGACCAGCAGAAAAGGGCCGAAAAACCGGCGCCCGACCGCAATCGCGAACGCGGGGGAGGATCCCGCAAGAAGGCCAGCGGTCCGGTCGCGGAATCGGGCCGGGCAGCGCCATTGCCAGAAAAGGAGGAAGGGCGTCGTCGTGGTCGTCGTCGCGGAAAGGGCCGGGAAGGCGAGGATCCGGGTGGAATTCGCGAAGGACTGAACCAAAAACGCGAGGTCACGGCTCAGGCCGATACCGCTACCGGCGGCAAGCGCAAGCGCGGCAAGCGTCGCAAGGGCGCCCCTGACGCAAAGGAAGTACAGGAGAATGTGCGGCGGACCCTGAGCCAGTTAAACGAAGGTCGTGGCCGTCGGCGCTACGAGCGCGGACCCCGCGAAGAAGACGGCGCTGACAATGGCGAGACCGAGCAGCTTAAGGTCAGCGAGTTTATCACTCTGGGCGAATTCGCCGAACAACTAGGCGCCAAGGCCAGTGAAGTCATCGCGATGTGTCTGCAGATGGGGGTTATGGCCACCATCAACCAGCGGCTTGATATGGACACGATGCAGGCCGTGGCCGACGAGTTCGGGTTCGAGGTCGTACAAATCGAAGCCGAAGAAGAGGCCGACCTGGAAGAAATTATTGAGGTGGAAGAGGTCGGTGAACCCAAACCGCGGTCGCCGGTAGTGACGGTGATGGGCCACGTCGATCACGGTAAGACTTCCTTGCTCGACTATATGCGCGAGAGCAAGGTCGCCGAGGGGGAATCCGGCGGCATTACCCAGCACATCGGCGCCTATGTCGTCAAGATCGAAGACGGGCGCTCGATCACATTTCTCGACACCCCGGGCCACGCCGCCTTCACCGCGATGCGTGCCCGCGGTTCGCGCGTCACTGATATCGTGATCCTGGTCGTCGCAGCCGACGATAGCGTAATGCCGCAGACGATCGAGGCCATCGACCACGCCAAGGCCGCACAGGTGCCCCTGGTTGTGGCGGTCAACAAAATAGACCTGCCCACCGCCGATCCGGATAAGATCAAACGCGAATTGGCCGAGCGGGATGTATTGGTCGAAGAATGGGGTGGGAAAGTACCCATAGCCGAGATCTCGGCTATGACGGGCCAGGGTATCGATCACCTGCTAGAATTGCTTGTGCTGGAGTCCGAGCTTCTCGAACTCAAAGCCAATCCCGACAAGATGTCTCGCGGCACCATCATCGAAGCAAAACTCGACAAGGGCCGCGGACCCGTCGCCACGGTATTGGTGCAAGAAGGCACTCTGAAAGTGGGCGATCCCTTTATCACCGGCGTTAACAGCGGTCGGATACGCGCTTTGCTTGACGAGCACGGCCAGCGTGTCAAAGAAGCCGGCCCTTCGGTGCCGGTGCAGGTTCTGGGGTTGCCCGGCGTGCCACAGGCGGGCGATATCTTCGCAGTCGCCAGTTCCGAACGCGAGGCTAAGGATCTCAGTCAGCGGCGCCAGTTGATCAAGCGCGAGCAGGATCACCGCAAATTGCGCACCGTCACGCTTAGTGATCTCCACGACCAGATCCAGCAGGGCAACATCCAGGAGTTGCGGGTCGTGGTTAAAGGGGATGTCGATGGGTCGGTTGAGGCTATCTCCCAGGAATTGGGCGGCATAACACACGAAGAAGTGCGCGTCAATGTCATACACAGCGCAGTCGGCGCTATTTCCGAGTCGGATGTTCTGCTCGCCGCAGCATCCAGCGCGATACTCATCGGGTTCCACGTGCACACCGAACCCTCAGCCCGCGATCTGGCCGGGCAAGAAGGGGTCGAGATCCGCAATTATCGCGTCATTTACGAGGTCATTGAGGAAGTGCGCGCGGCGTTGGCCGGCTTGTTGGCGCCGACGATGGAAGAGCAAGTCGTGGGTAGGGCGGAGATTCGCCAGATTTTCACCTCTTCGCGCACCGGCACCATCGGTGGCTGCATGGTGCAAAATGGAACGATTGCTCGCAATAACCAGGTGCGGCTCTTGCGCGGCGGCGAGGCCGTATTTATTGGCGATCTCGCATCGCTACGTCGCTTTAAGGACGACGTGCGGGAGGTGCAGGAGGGCTTTGAGTGCGGCATGGGTTTTGAGGGCTTTGACGATATTCAGGAGGGCGATATCGTCGAAGCGCTGGTCTTCGTGGAGACAGCGCGGACCTTATAGGCCGGTAAGTTGCATTGATTGTTATGAGTTGCATCGTCTCCCTCTATATCGGCGACAGTCGCTCGCTCAAGGACAAACGCCAGGTTCTAAACAGCCTCAAGGAGCGGATACGCAATCGCTTCAATGTGTCGATCGCCGAAGTGTCAGACCAGGAGTTGTGGCAGCGAGCCGGCCTTGGGATGGCGATAGTGAGCACGGCTACGCAGCACTGCGACGAAATAATGGCCAAGATCGTCAATCTTATCGAAGGGGACTACCGGGTCCAGATTATAGACTACCAAACGGAGATGCTCTAAGCCCTATGGCATCCCCCCAACGCATTAGCCGCGTCCGTGGACAGTTGTTGCGCGAATTGAGCGATATCGTCAAGCGGATGCGGGATCCGCGACTGCAATCGGTCAATATCGTAGATGTCGAATTGTCCAAGGATATGAGTCACGCCAAGATTTTCGTCAGCACCCTCAGCGGAGACGACGGCGCCGTTGTTGAGGGGATGCGCAAAGGCCTCGGCTTTATTCGCCGGGAAATCGCCCAGCGGATGAGTCTGCGTTATGCCCCCCAATTGCACGTTGAATACGACCATACCGCCGAACGAGCCGCCCGCGTTACATCCTTGATCGATCAGCTCGCTGAAGGGCAGGATGACTGAGCCCGAACTCGCAGGGGTCCTGATTATCGACAAGGCCAAAGGACCTACCTCCCATGATATCGTAGCCTCCCTGCGGCGGATCCTGCACATGCGTAAAATCGGCCACTGCGGCACGCTCGACCCGCTGGCTACCGGGGTCCTCGTTGTTTGCCTGGGGCGCTACACCCGCCTGAACCGCTGGTTGAGCGGAGCGGACAAAAGCTACGAGGCGAAGATAGAGCTCGGGGCAACCAGCCCAACCGGCGATGCCCAGGGCCAGATCACGCCGCTCGAAGGGGCCGATCCGCCGGATCTGGCGACGGTCGAGCGCGCTTTAGAGCGATTTGTCGGTGTGCAACAACAGCAGCCCCCCGTCTATTCTGCCATCAAGATCGACGGCGTGCCCAGTTACAAACGGGCCCGCAGGGGCGAAGAGGTCAAGCTCAGGCCCCGCCAGATTACCATTCACGCCATCGAGCGAATACAATACGACTATCCCGAGTTGACGCTACGGGTAAATTGCTCGTCAGGTACTTATATTCGCTCGCTTGCTATGGATTTAGGCTCTGCATTGGGGACCGGTGCATATTTGGCTGATTTGCGCCGAATCAGCGTTGGGCGGCTCGACCTGGCTANAGCACTGACACTGGAAGAAGTGGCCACTTGCCAAGAGGAAGGCCGTATNCGCGANGTTTTNGCCCATCCCCGCTTGGCTCTGGACGATCTAGAATCGNTCGATCTNGAGGAAGAAGAATTGNGGGATTTTACATTTGGCAAAGNCGTGCCGACCCAGCCTNGTGGTGGGGAGNTGGCTGATGTGTGCGCCGTATTTGGTGCCGGGGACACGCTCTTCGGCATCGCGCGCAGGGAAAGGGGGGCGCTGCACCCCTTCTGCGTCTTGCGGCAGCACCAGGCCGGTTGATGGGAGAGGGCCGTTCAGTATTTAGCGGCCGGGTCGTCCGTGGNCAGGGCCGGGGGCGCGAGTTGGGTTTTCCCACCGCCAACCTGACCGTGGCTGGGTCGGGTCAATTGCCTCGCGGCGTATACGCCGCGAGGATATATGGTGCGGCTTCCGATCCGTGTTGGGCGGTGGCTAATATTGGCCGCCGGCCGACCTTTGGCGGGCACGAACTCGCAGTAGAAGTGCATGTATTAGATTTTACCGGCGATCTGTACGAACGCAATCTCGAGGTAGNANTAAAGAAAAAATTGCGNGATGAAAGGGCGTTTACCNGCTCGGACGAACTNGTCGNNCAAATCCGCACAGANATTCAACAAGCGCGCGCGCTTATTGCCAAGTGGCAGGGGNGGGCGCAACTATCAACCACGGAGATCGAAGATGTCGATAACCACTGAACGCAAAAAAGAACTGATTGATAAATTCGGCAAGGAGGGCGGCCCCGGTTCATCGGCGGCCCAAATCGCCATTCTCACCGAGCGCATCGCCAACCTTACCGAACACCTCAAAGACCAGAAAAAGGATTTTAGCACGCGGCGGGGCCTGCTCAAGCTCATCGGCAAAAGGAGGAGATTGCAGACCTATTACCAAAAAAAGGATCCAGCAGCCTATTCGGCTTTGATCCGCGAACTCGGATTGCGCCGCTAATTTACACCGGCAATGGGCACCCATCCGANAGCCCTGCTGTCGACTCACTCACAAGGAAAGAGCGAAAGATATATCAATGACTAAATTNGANCATCAACTAGGCGGACAGACGCTGTCCATAGAAACGGGTAGGGTCGCCAAGCANGCGAATGGAGCNGTGTGGTTGCAATTCGGAGAGACCGTTGTCATGGTGACGGCCTGNCGCACNAACACGCCCGAAGATCGCGGATTTTTGCCCCTGACTGTCGATTATCGCGAGAAGGCCTATGCCGGCGGTCGCATTCCGGGCAATATTTTCAAGCGCGAGGGCCGTCCCACCGAGAAGGAAACCCTTAGCGCCCGGCTCACCGATCACGCGATTCGNCCNATGTTTCCCAAGCGGTTTCCCTACGAAATCCAGGTTTATATCTCCATCTTTTCATACGATGGCGAAAACGATGCCGATGTTCTTGGTCTGCTCGGTGCCTCGGCGGCGCTGAGCATCTCCGACATCCCTTTCGCCGGCCCGATGGGCGCGTTGCGGGTGGGGCGGCTCGATGGCGAGTTTATCGCCAACCCTACCCATGCCCAACAAGAGGAGTGCGACCTCGAAATGGTTGTCTGCGGCACTGCCGACTCCATCGTCAGTGTCGAGGGTGGCGCGCACGAGATATCCGAACAGGATCTTGTCGATGCCCTGGCCTTTGCCCACGAACAGATTCGCGAGTTGGTGGGGTTGCAGGAAAAGCTTATCGCCGAAGTCGGCAAGGACAAACTGGAGTTCACCGTCGAAGAGNTCGATCCCGANCTAGTAAATGCGGTGACTGATGCGGCCAAGGACCGCATCCACGAAGCCAATCGCATCCCGACCAAGGAAGAGCGGCAGGACCTGATCGACGGCATCAAGGCCGATGTGCTCGCCGCTCTCGCCGAGCGCTTTCCCGAGTCCGAAAAGCAGATCGGTGCGGAACTAGAGTCGTTGCTCAAAGCCGATATGCGCGAAATGATCCTCAAGGAGAAGCGCCGNATCGACGGTCGTGCCCTCGACGAAGTCCGCGAGGTCACNTGCGANTCCCAGATNCTGCCCCGNACNCANGGNTCGGCNCTNTTTACCCGNGGCCAGACTCAGGCTTTGTGCGTNGCGACNNTNGGNACNAAGCTCGATGAGCGCATGGCCGACGATTTGATGGGCAAGCGCTTCAAATCNTACTACCTCGACTANAACTTTCCAGCGTATTCNGTCGGNGAGGTGCGNTTNGANCGCGGNCCCGGNCGTCGCGATATTGGCCANGGNCATCTGGCNGAGCGCGCNATNGANCCNGTNATCCCCTCNGACGANTCCTTCCCNTATACNATCCGCTTGGTTTCNGANATTACNGAATCGAGCAGNTCNAGCTCGATGGCCACGGTATGTGGNTGTTCNCTGGCNTTGATGGATGCNGGNATTCCGATCAAGACNGCNGTNTGNGGNACNGGCGTGGGNNTGGTTATGGANGGGGATGACTACGAGTTGCTGACCGATATNCGCGANGCCGAAGANTTCCTCGGCGATATGGATCTCAAGGTCGCCGGCACNNAANANGGCATNACCGCGNTNCAGATGGATATAAANATCCAGGGNTTGCGGTTGGAGATCTTCAAAGAGGCTCTNGANCGNGCCAGGGAAGGNCGNGACAAAGTCCTGTCNNNNATGAANGACTGNCTGCCCGAGGCGCGCGAAGATCTCTCGCGNTGGGCACCGCGGATCGAATTTATCAAGATCNATCAGAGTAAGATNGGCGCGGTNATAGGNCCGGGNGGCAAGACCATCCGAGAAATCGAAAANACCGGNGCTACGGTCAATGTCGATGAGGACGGGACCATCACCATCGCNTCGGTNGAAGCCGGNCCNGCCGNNGANGCGCGGCGGATGATNGAAGGNATAACCGCCGATGCCGAAATCGGNAAGGAATACGANGGNNTCGTCAAACGGGTTATGCCCTTNGGNGCCTTTGTNGAAATCCTNCCGGGCAANGANGGCCTGCTGCANATTTCGGAGTTGGCCCACCNNAGGGTNGAAAAAGTCGANGATGTTGTNAATGAGGGCGANAAAATAGCCGTCAAAGTTCTCGAAATCGANACCGGCGGTAAAATGCGCCTAAGCCATAAGGCGNTNCTCAAGAAGTAGAGAATCACTCGNTTTGCTCCAGTATGGAGAAAAGCCTATCGATTATTCGATAGGCTTTTCTTTTATNCAAATTNAAGGCNTATAATAAAAATTATGTCAATCAACTNACAAAAANGGAAGTTANAACTTCCAANNAATAGAAAGCAAATGGCGTTCGCACTGGCAGCAAGCGAAAGTCTATAAAACCCCAGGACCCGGNGATCCGGGATACGATCCAGATAAACCGAAGTGCTACATTCTAGATATGTTTCCCTATCCAAGTGGATCGGGATTACACATTGGCCATCCCAAGGGCTATATCGCCAGCGATATCTACAGTCGCTACAAGCGGATGCAGGGTTACAACGTCCTGCATCCGATGGGTTTTGACAGTT
>PBOD01000059.1 GCA_002724215.1 Gemmatimonadota bacterium
TAAATCGTTGAATTGTCCAGAGAGCGTTGAGGTCTGACTGCTTTTGAGGAGAAACTGTCTGATGGGGCAGCTTGGCCTTGGCTAGGTTCAAATCCTGCCCCCGCTACCAATATCTTGGCAGGGAGCCTCTCTCTAACGGCTCCCTGTTTTTTTATATCTTTAGATAAAACACCGGACCCCTATGGGCATCTACAAGAAAATTCCCGACAGCATTACCGACGCCCCACCCGAGCGCACCAACTTCGACGAGCGCTTCATCTCGTTGCTGATTCCCACCGACGCGCAGGACCGCCTCGAAGCCCAGGAATTGCGCCAGCTGGTCCACCGCGCGCTACAGAGTTTGACCGACGGCGAAATGCGCGTCATCGAATTGCGCTACCAGCACAAGAAGTCGCCCGGTCAGACGGCCTCGCGAATGGGCATTAGCCGGGAAGAGATGAACGCACTGGAGCAGAGCGGGTTGACCAAATTGCGCAACGGGCTCGAGGACTGGCACCGGGGAGACTGATTTGGCGCCGTCTTCGCCCGGCCGCTTTGCCATCTATGCCCCGGCGCTGGTCTCCGGGCTGGTCTTCATCGCTTCGATTCCTCCGTTCGACCATTACTATTTCGCCTGGATCTGCCTGCTGCCGCTATTCCTGGCCCGGCAATGGGTGCCGTCGCAACGGCACTTTGCGCTGGGACTGGCCGCGGGCCTGGCCTGGGGCATCGGCCGCGCCTACTGGCTGACCCAAACACTCCAGCTCTACGGCGCGCTGTCCTTTGCCGAGGCCCTGGCGACCACCGCGCTGCTAATCCTCTACATGGCGCTCTACCTCGCCGTCTTCGTCGCCGCCTGTCGCCGACTCGACTTCGGCTCTCCACTCTTTGCCTGGTCGGCTGCCAGTATCTGGGTGTTGCAAGAATGGGTGCAAACCTGGATGATCAGCGGCTTTCCGTGGCAGTTGCTGGGTTATTCGCAATATCTCAACCTGCCGCTATTGCAATTGAGCTCGCTGACCGGTGTCTATGGACTGAGCTTCCTAATTGCGCTATTCAACGCCGGCCTGGCCCAGGCCCTGCATCATGGCCATATCGCCCGCTATCTGGGCATTCCGCTCGCCCTGCTCGCCGCGAGCCATCTATGGGGCCTGCACCGCCTCGACACTATGGCAGAGCGCAGCGATCCCACCATCAAGGTCGGCATCGTCCAGGGCAATATACCACAGGACCGCAAGTGGAAGGTCAACCGCCAGGCCTGGACCACCGCCCACTACGCCGCCCTCACCCGCGAGTTGGCCGCCAGAGATCGGCCCGACCTGATCGTCTACCCGGAAACCGCGTTGCCCATATACTTTGGCGACCCCTTCTACGCCATCTACGCCGATACCATCGCCGCGCTGGCCCCGGAACTAGGCATCCCAATCCTGGTCGGCAGCCTTAAGGGCGACTACCAGGACGACAACGCACCCGTCTACAACCGCGCCTTTCTGCTCAACACGGCGGGAGAGGTCGAGGATTTCGCCGACAAAGTCCACCTGGTGCCCTTCGGCGAATTTTTGCCCTTCGCCGCGATCTTCCAATATCTCGAAGGACTGACCGCCGAAAGCGGGATCTTTACCCACGGCCAACGACACAAGGCGCTTACTATTCCCGGCCGCGACGAATCCTTCGGCGTCTTTATTTGCTACGAATCGATATTTCCAGAAATTACCCGCGCGCTGATGGCCCAGTCCCCCCACTTCCTGGTCAACACCACCAACGACGCGTGGTTCGGCACCACGGCGGCACCCTACCAGCACTGGGCCCAGGTAGTGGTGCGCGCGGTGGAGAGCGGACGCGCGGTGGTGCGCGCTGCCAATACCGGTATATCTGGGCTGGTACTCCCCGATGGACGCGTCGGCTACGCGACCCCAATTTTCACCACCGAGAATTTCAGCGTAGACGTACCGCTGCAGCACGAGCAGACAGTCTACGCCCGCTTTGGCGATTTCCTGCTCGTCGGCTGTGCACTCTTCCTCGCGCTTACCCTCTATCGCCAGCGGCGCGACCGTGACTAAAATTCACGCGCCCGCCTATGCGCTCTCGGGCGGCCCTATCGGCGTACTGCTGGTCCATGGCTTCACCGCCTCACCGACCGAACTGCGGCCCCTCGGCGAGCATTTGCACCGAGCGGGCTATAGCATCTCGGGTCTGCGCCTGGCCGGCCACGGCACCAGCATCGACGATATGGCCCGCAGCAATGCCCGCGACTGGTACGCTAGCGTCGTCGCCGGCTACGACGAACTCATCGCCAGATGCGACCGCGTCGTCGCCGTCGGCCTTTCGATGGGCGGGGTGCTGTGCTGCCAGCTCGCTCTCGACCGGCCGCTGCTGGGGCTGAGCCTGCTGGCCCCGTCGTTTGCGGTCAATTCCCGGCTATTCTTTCTCGCGCCCTATCTGGGTTTGCTCATTCGCCGCTGGTCCAAATCGCAAAAGAGCATCGCCTACTATCGACAACACGGCCTCTTCAGCTATCCGTCCATGCCCGGACCAGCTCTCGCCCAACTACACCGCCTGATCCGCCGCGTGCGCCCCCTGCTACCCCGCATCGAGACGCCCTGCAAGATTTTTATGGGTATGCGGGACACTACAGTAGTGCCCCAATCGGGATTTGCGCTGTTGCGCGAACTAGGCAGCCGCCACAAGAGCCTCGCACTGCTGCCCGAGTCCAATCACATCCTCACCGTCGAGCCCGATGCCGCCCGTCTGTTTGCCGCCACAGAGCACTTCGTCAGCGGACTCGCCGCGCTCGCGACAAAGACATAGGAGCAGTCCGGCTAACGGCGCCCCGTTTTGCGCCCCAAACGGCCGTGCAGGCTATAGCCTACCGGTATTGTAAAAGGTCACGGTTATCAAGATGACCGGCGCAATGAAAATCGCCACCGGGATCGCCACTTCGAGCCACTTCGTTTTCTTCATTTTACACTCTCCTTATGTGAATACAGATCCGGCCCGGCCAGTTGCCAGGGCCGTACTTTGTCTCTTCTATCAAGCAATACACAAGGCCGTCACGCCGGACAGCACGACCGTGCTAAAACCCATTTCCAACCAGACCAACCACTCTTCCTTGCGGTCGGGGCGATTATTCAGTGCACTTCTCAACGTATCCATGAATCCGCTCCTTTCTCTGCTTGTCACTCTATATATCGCAAAGGCTATGCCAATGACATTCACTTTATTTATTTTATAATCCATCTAACTATTTATAAATAATTTAGACCCAAAATAAAAAGGCCAATCACCCGGGGGCAATTGGCCTAAAACATTATCTATTCGCAATTTAGAGACGAATTATGACAGCTATGTTATATCATCTGCATCTCAGTTACATTAACCATTTATTTACAATGACATATGGAAAAGTATCAATTATGATACGAAATTCTTTTTTTTGAGACTATTCTCTACAACATTTTATCAAATTTCAGACTCCAGTCTCATTCCATATTATTGGACAGTAGTCGGGATCGTCGATAAATGCCGTCAGCCCCTCTCTCTTACCCCCCATCGGCGCCGAATTGGCCGACCGCATGTGAATGGCAAAACTGCGCCGCGGTCCATTGGATTGATTGGGCCCGCTGCCGTGCACGGTCAGACAGTGATGGATGCTGGCCCCACCCCTGGGCATAGTTGCCGCCACTTCCTCCCACAAGGCCCCCTCGGGCAACGCCAACCCGCGCTTTTGCGCCGCCAAATCCTGCCCGTAAAAATCGCTACCCTCCAGCAATCCCCATTGGTGCGAACCCCGCACAAATTGCATCGGCCCAGCATCGGCCCCGACTTCGCTCAGCGCCACCCAGGCCGTAAACAACTCGCTACCCTCTTCCCATGCGGTCCAGTAGTTGCGATCCTGGTGCCAGCCGATATTGACCCCCGCTTGCGCCGCCGCTTGCGCCGGGGGCTTATACAACAGTTGCACCCACCAGACCTGGATCCACTCGGCGCCGGTTACGGCGGCAACCGCTGCCCCGAGGGCCGGGTGCTTGACCAGTTCCATAATCGCCCGGTTAGCGATCTGCGGTTTTTCGATTTTACACAACAGGGCGGGATCGTCACCCGGACTCCAGGCCGAGGGGCGAGGCGGCACGCCGGTGTCGTATTCGCCGTGCCGCACCGCATCCATGCCCGCGACCGCTGCCGCAACCGTTGCGGCAGGCAGAATCGACCCGGTGTGGATATAATAGCCATCTGCCGTGTATTGGCTGTGCGGATCCGCGCCCATAGTCGCCTCCTATACCGGGCAATCGGGAATATCGACCCAGCGCCGGGTCGCCGCCGCCTCGAGGATCGCATCGGCGACGGCCTGCGCCCGCATCCCGTGCCAGAAAGAGGGTATACAGTCGCGGCCCGCGCGAATGGCGCTGACAAACTCCCAGGCCTGGTCGTAGCGGAAAGTCACTACCGGATCGCCCACCGCCGGATCGCGCGGGGCGCCAGGACGCTTGAGAAATTCCTCCGGCACCGCACGGGCTCGATAGGGCTCGCCGCGCGGGGCGAAGAGGATCTCGTGCGGCGCGTGCAGTCTGTACACGACCGAGGCCTCAGTGCCGTTGAGCTCGGCCAGATCGTGGTCGCCGCCGGGACCGTGGCCCTTGGCGAGCTTGCCCATCTCAAAGACCCCGGTAGTCCCGCTCGCAAACTCCGCAATCCAGGCGATCCAATCCTCGACATCCTGCGGCGGGCAGGGCGCACCCTCCTTGGTCCTGTCGCGGGGTACCAGTTGTTTGGCATGGCCGCAGACCGCGTGGATCGGTCCCAGCAAATCCTCGGCGAAATCCAGCCGGTGAATGCCCATATCGCCCAGTTCGCCGGATCCGGCCTGATCCCGATATTGCCGCCAGCCGATCGCCCGCTCGCCCCAGTCCTGCAAGCGCTGGAAACGGGCGTGGCGGATACTGCCCAGTGCACCGCTTTGCACCAGATGGCGGATATAGTTCATCGCCGGCACGAAGCGATAGGTAAAGGCGGTCATATGACGACGGCCCGAGGCCTTGCCCCGGTCGTAGATCTCTTGCGTTTGGGCAAAATCCATCCCCAGTGGCTTTTCGCAGATCACATGGCATCCCGCCTCCAGCGCGGCGAAGATCAGCTCCTTGTGATAGACATTGGGCGTGGCAATTGAAACCGCGTCGGGCGCGACCTCGGCCAGCAGGTCGTCTATGCCTGCGAAAGCCGCGTCGATCCCCCATTGCCGCTGCCGCTGCTGGCGCAAATCGTCGCCCGGCTCGCAGATCCCGGCGATTTCGACGCCATCGATTAGCGACAGGCCCGGATAGTGCACCGCCGAGCAAACCCCGCCGACCCCGACCAGACCTACGCGCAGCGCGGCCGCGCTCATGCCGCCGCCTGCTTTAATTCGCTTTCGCTTTTCATCAGCCCATCGACCATCGCGTTGAGCCGCGACAAATCGGCCGCGGCCACATCCTCGGCGAAGGGAATCACCGGGCCGCCCGCCAATCCAGCACGGTCCATCGCCGCGTGCAGCGCCGACGAAGAGTAGCGCGCCGCATCCTCGCCGCGCAAATCCTCAAAAGGAACCATCTGTCGACGAATCTCCTCAGCCCCGGCACGGTCGCCTGCAGCGAAGCGCTTTAGGAGCGTCAGACTCATCCGCGGCGCGAAATTAGCCATCCCCGAGCTGAATCCCACGGCCCCGGCCGCCATATAGTCTATACAGGGATCTTCGGCCATACCGCACACCATGGCCGCACTGTCGCCAGCGCCCTCGGCTATTTTTTTGAATGCATCGAGATCGTCGACCGCATATTTGAGCCCTACCACTTCGTCGAGTTCACACTGGGAGATAACATGATCAACCGGCATAATGTCGAGACGGCGCTGGTAGAGAATGGTCGGCAAGGCGGTCTTCGCTGCGATATCCCGCAAGCCGGCGTCGACCCCGTTGTCCGAAGCCGGGCCGACGATCGGCATGATCATCACCCCGGACACGCCGAGCGAACGGGCGATCTGCCCCATTTCCAGCGCCCGGCCGTAGCCCGGCCCGATCCCCGGCACGACCAGCGCGTCCCGGTCCGCCGCGTCGATAAAGGCCCCGACCACGGCTTCGTATTCGGCCAGGGTCGCGTCGTAGACTAACCCCGTGCCGCATTCGGGCATGATAAAATCGACGCCCATATCGCACAGGTGCCGCACATTGCGGGCGATGCCCTCCAGGTCGATTTTGCGCTCGGCGTCGCGGGGGGTAATCGCCACGACCAGCACATTACGGCAATCCTCTGCTTTCATTTCCCTCATGATCCGACTCCTTCTTCGGCCGCCAGACGCCGCAGCTGCGCCGCGTCCTGACGCGCCAGGTGTTCCAGGTCGGGCGGTTTGCTGTCCGCATAGCCGACCTGGCGTATAATCGCTTCGGCGAATGAATATTCGGTGTGGACCGCGATCGGCCCGGCGTACTCCATCGCGGCGAGCAAGCGCAACGACCGGCGCCAATCGACACTACCGGCACCTACATGGGTGAAGATCGGCCCGCGCGGGGGCTCCCCCTCCCGCTCGACGTGGGTCGCGTCTTTGGCGGCGACGATACTGAGCCGACCTTTGAGCATTCCCAATCCCATCGCCAGATCCTCCCCATCGAGCGCCATGTGCCCGAAATCGGGATAAGCGCCGACCTCGTCGGGCGCGAAATCGGCGATCAACTGCATCAAACCCGCGCAATTAGAGCCCAGACAGGCGCCGCTGTGGGTGTGGCAACAGGTCTGCACGCGGTAGCGACGGCTCAACTCGGCAAAACCCGCCAGGCCCTCTCGCGCCCGCGCCAATACCGCCCAATAGTCCTCGCCCTCGCCATAGTACCAATAGCCGATCTTGATCCTCGGCACCCCGGCTGCAGCACAGGCGGCGAAGAGGCGTTCAGCGGCGGGATCGCGCGGATCATTAAAATCCACCGGCGCCGATACCAGGGGGCATTGTAAGCCCGCTTCCTCCAACTCGGCGACCGCGGGCACCAGTGCGCTGTCGACATTCTCCGGATCGACCGGATGCCCTGGCCGTATGCACAGATCCACCCCATCGTAGCCCAGGTCAGAGACCTTCGCGGCCAGGCCGGTTGGGTTTAATTCAGCGAAAAACTTGGAATTGATAATTATATCCATTTCACTTCTTCGTCATGCGCACCAGCCACTCCTCGTCGCGGCGGCCGGCAAAGGAATCGCCGGGCTGCTCGGCCTCGCCCAGTTCGAAAAGCGAGCCAAAGTGCCGTTGCAAATCTCGGCGGCTGGTATTGTGTGGCGGCCCGCCCTCCTCGCCCAATTCCCAGAACAAGCCCAAGAGCGTGCCGCCGGGCCGCAATACCCGGGCCATCACCCCGGCATAGTCATCGCGCCGGTCGAGGGGGATGGCGCAAAAACAGGTGTGTTCCACTACCAGATCAAAAAGCCCGTGGTAGTTGGCCGGCAACGCAAAAATATCGCACTCAACCGCCTCGAGGGAAAGATCCGCTGCCCTCTGGCGCAGGCGCGCGACCGCCGCCGGGGCGAAGTCAATCGCTACAACCTGATAGCCCAGCCGCGCCAGGTGCAGCGCCTCGTGACCGTAGCCGCAGCCGGGCACCAAGACCCTGGCCCCTGGTGCGGCCCCATCCCCTGCCAGCGCCCGCACCAAGGGCGGAGCCGCTTGCCCTTTGTCCCATCCAGCCGCCCCCTGCTCGTAGCGATCCTGCCAGAACGCGCTATGACGGTAATCGTCGCTCACTCCCAGATCGTCCGCTCGGAGGTCTGCGCGTATTTGTTGTAGCGCTCGATATAGTCCTCGCGCGGCGGGCTGAAAATGTCGAGCACCCTGGCCGGCCCCTCTTCTACTACTCCCCAGTGTACCACATTGGGCGGAATGATAAAGGCGTCGCCCGGACCGGCGACCTGCTCTTCGCTGCCGATGCGGAAGCGCAGGCGGCCCTCCAATACCAGACCGGCCTGCTCGTGCGGATGGCTGTGCTCGAGCACCTCGGCCCCCTCCTCCATATCCAAGAAAGAGAGCATGAGATTTTCTCCGGCCACCAGGCCGCTGTTGATTTTGGGAAAAAGCTCGACGGCGGATAATTCCGCGGGGTTAATAAAGGGCATATTGAATCCTCCATTATATTAGCGCTGCTCTTCCGCGTCTTCGGCGCTGGTAATCGAGCGCAACCAGGCGTCGGAGCGGTAGCGCGGCCACAGGGTGAAAAAGCGGCCCAGCATCAGGCCATTATAGGCCAGCCAGGCCCCGGGCAGCCCCAGGTCCAGCCAAAAGACAAAAACTAGCGCCGCCGGGGCGAAGACCGCGAAAGCGGACACCGCCATCGCCTTGAACATATAGGCCATATCGTTGGCCCCGATTAAAATGCCGTCGAAGACGAAAACCACGGCGTTTAGCGGCTGGATCAGCGCGATATACCAGTAGAGCGCACCCACGTGGGCGATGACTTGCCGGTGTTCGGTAAATAGCGCCGCAATCTCCTCCAGGGCGATGAAGTACACCAGCCCGAAGACCGAGCCTACAACAAGCCCCCAACAAATAATCCGTCGTGCCAGTTGTCGCGCCTCGGCGTAGAGGCGCGCGCCGAGACTATTGCCCACCAGGGTCTCGGCAGCGTGGGCGAAACCATCGATGCCAAAGCTGGCCAGCCCCCAGACCTGCAGCACCACCGCATTGGCTGCCAGCTGTGCCTCGCCCATCCGCGAAACCATACCCAGCATAAAAAAGCCGGCACACTGCAAACACAGCGTGCGGCCAAAAAGAAAGGCATTGGTCTGCAACAGCCGCCGCATCGGGCGGAAATCCCATATGCGCCGCGGCCACGCCAGCAAATAGGAACGATAGCGCAACAGCAGTATCAACAACCCGGTCACCAGCGCCGCCGAATTACCCAGGACTGATGCCCACGCCGCGCCCTCAACGCCGAGTTCGGGGGCACCCCACTTGCCGAATATCAGCGCGTAATCCGCTCCGATATTCACTAAATTAGCCACCGCCGTCACCCACAGCGGCGCCAGCGCGTTGGCGGTGCCGAGAAAAAAACCATTGAGCGTCAGGACGCCCAAAGCCAACGGCGCCTCCCACACCCTTATCGCAAAATAGCGATCGCCCCAATACTGAACTTCAGCCGAGCCACCGGCCAGAGCAAACCCGGCGTCCGCAATCCAGGGCGCCGTGGCGATAATGCCCAGGCCCATGAGAACCGCCAATAGCAGCGAGCGGTAGAGAATCTCGGCGCACGCGCGGCTATCTCGCGCCCCGAAGTACTGCGCCACCAATGCGGTGGTCCCCATCCGCAGAAAGGCCAGACACCAAAATATGGCGTTGAAGATCAGGTTGGCAGTGGAGACGGCGCCCATAAAGGCCACTTCCGGCAAGTGGCCGATCATCGCCGTATCGGCGATGCCGATCAGCGGCGTCGACAGCGCAGTGAGAATACTGGGAACGGCGAGGCGCAGAATCCGGCGATCGCGGTCGTTCACTACCCGTCCTCAGGCTGCCAGCGAAATAGATCCAGGTCGATGCGATTGTCGCTGAAGACTACGCCCTCGCCCACCAGGAGTTCGTACTGCAGTAGGTGGAATTTACTGCCGGTGCGCGGCGACACCTTGCCGTAGGCATTGATAATCCGG
Source organism: Gemmatimonadota bacterium (assembly GCA_002724215.1). Lineage (GTDB taxonomy): Bacteria > Latescibacterota > UBA2968 > UBA8231 > UBA8231. Next base: position 9,624 of record PBOD01000059.1, read on the forward strand.
TGCCAGGGCAAATCCCACGCCTCGGGCATGCCCGCCAGCGCATAGCCGACCTGGCGCGCGCGGCCGGGATACCCGGCTAGGGTCGCGATCTGACCGTAGGTGGCCACCTTGCCGCAGGGCACCCGAGCGATCGTCTCGTAGAAGGCCCGGCACATGGGATTTTCAACAGTTTGGGGCAGCGGCTCCATCTCGCCCTTCCAAAAAGTCCAGGGCTTTGGCGTAGCTGCGCTTTTCCAGATAATGGCGCAGCATCGGCGGCGTGTCAGCGCCTAGGCAGTGGCCGATCTGGTCGATTTTGCCCACACTGGCGACGATTGCCTCGCCCTCCCCGGTGTCGATCGCCTTCATCATTTCTTTGAGCGTCGCGTGCAGTTGATCTTGTAGTTCCAATCCTCCAGCTCCCTTCAGGCGGCCATGATCATATAGGACAACCACTCCACGTGCGGATTGCGAATCGCGTACTGGGTCCCCGCGGGCAGGTGCACCATATCGCCTTCCTGTATTTCGTACTCGCTACCATCAGCTGCGAGGATTCCGCAATTTTCCAGGATGTAATAGACCTGCTCGGTGTCTTCATAGCTGCGTTTGATAGTTTGTCCGCGCGGCTGTACGGCCTCGCGGTCGATAAACTTCAAACCACGGGTAAAACCCACGTAATCCTCGCCGACCTCGCCGATCTGATGCCAGCGCACCGCGCCCTCACCATCGCCCAGCGCCGGTACATCGCGCCAGTTGCGGATGGCGAAGTCGCCGCCATTGCCCTCGACCTTCTGGCTGATCACGTGGTGCTCGAGCCAGGCCTGATTCATATCGTTGAACATCTGGTGGTGGATGCCCGGCGGCAGGTAGATGGCATCGCCCTCCTGCACCGGGAAGCGCTCGTTGTCGAAGAGCACCTCGCCACTGCCCGAGAGCACGTAGTAGACCTGCTCCAGCGCCTCGTGCTTGTGGTAATCCGAGGTCTTGCGCCCCTGCAGCGCGTGACGGGCGAAGCCCTGCAGTTTGGTCAGACAGTTGCGCTCGTCGGGGTCGTTCTCGCGCTCTTTGTCGCGGTAGCCGCCCCAGTGCACCGCACTGAGGTGAGCGATCTTGGGCTGGGTATCGCGCCAGTTGATAATATGTACCATAATTTCCTCCTATGGGCATTGATAGGAATCTATAGGATATACGTGCCCTAAAATCTTGTTGAAGCACTCAGCCTCGTCCATCCACGTATGCCTGGCCCAGGATATAGGCCATGGCCATGGCGGCAATCGGCCAGGTAATATCAACCGCACCCGTGCCTGCAGCAACCCCAGCCACTGCCGTCACGCCGAGCTTACGGCTCTGGACTTTGTCCACGATGTAAGGATATAAGGCGGCCGGCCGCAATACCATATCTTCTTGCCTGGTCATAGCACCGCACCTATTTTGAGTAACGGATCCCTCTCAGATAAATCTACAGAACGCGCCGATGACCGCACAACCACCTCCCGAACACACGGTCGCCAATTTCCTCGCGCCCGCCGACCCCAACCGTGATTTCACCCATTGGCGCCATTTTCTGCGCCAATGGTGGATCCTCGGGCCCTTCTCTTTCGCCGACCGCGACTACGCTATCGAGTATCCGGGCCGCGCACTCGACGACTTCTTCGTCCACGACGAGGCGAACATAGTCCCCCTTGAGGACCGGAAAGTCGCCGGCCGCGTATGGCGGCGTTACTCAGCCGTAAGCGTAATGAACAAATGGTGGGAGTTGACGCCAGAACGGATCTTGCTGCGCCACTTCCACGCACTGCGACACCCTAGCGCCGAACCACAGCCACAGCCACCCGGCGGCGTGCACGTGACCATCGACCACTTTACGACCGAGGATGAGTTGATGCCGTGCTGGGGCTCACCCGAGCGGGGCATCGACGGCGAACCACACTGTCCCCGCTGCGAGGCCCACATTCCCAAGCGACCGACGCGCTGCTCCCATTGTCGCCAGCGCGTCGGTTATTATACCTCCTATAGCGCGTGGGGCTTTCCCCGCCGCGCCTGGGACCAGCCGTCTTTCCCCTTTGACTACTCCATCACTTCCCTCGCCGCCGAGGTCGAGGCGGCGGTAGCGGCCGATTATGTCATGCGCTGGACATCGAACACTCCCTGTCGCCTCTGGGTCAACGGCGAGGCAGCAGCTCGGTTCGACGGTCCGTTCCTATCTTGCAGCGCTAACCAGAATCGCAAGTGGGACCTCTTCGCCGACCCGGTCCGACTACAAGCGGGTTGGAACCACATCGTCGCCAAGGTGGCCCTCTCCACCGTTGCCGATGGCGAGCATCATTTCTGTGCCCGGCTTGAAAAGCCAGATCGCACTCGAGTCTCCGTTAACAGCACGCACGGCGAGCGCGTCGCCCTCGAGCGCCGGCTGAAAATCAGCGTCGGAGACCCCATCTACATCGGCGCGACCGCTTCGATGCCTGCGGTAATGCGCTGCGGCGATGGCACGCTGCTGGCCAGCGAATTCATCAGCCGCGACGGGGGAGACAGCTGGCAGGCGGCGGGACCGATGCACATGGGATCATTGGGAGTCCACGCGACCGCGCTACATTTCGCAGGCGGTCCAGATTGGTTGATCAGCGCCGTCGGCACGCCAACCGGTAAGAAAGGCGTGGCAACGGCTCCAGCGTTGCGCTCCACCGACGGGTGGCGAACCGTCGAAGAGATCGACGTCACCTTCCACCTCGGCCCACACGTGCCTTCCGTGGGCGAAGACGGCATCGTCCGCGTCAACACCCTCAACCACCAAGCCTTGGCCCTGCCCGACGGCAGCGCTATCGGTATGTGCTACGGCTATTGCAACCACGACGTGGTTTTCACTGATATCATGTATAAGGGATGGGAGAAGTACCCACACGACTTCTCGATGTTCAAATATTCCAGTTGGTGTGTTGGCTCTGAAGACGGCGGCGAAACCTGGCACTACCGCGGAACGGTCCCGCCCCTGCCGGAGATGGGCGACGAAGGCTGGGCCGAACCTGGGCTCGCGCTATTGCCGAATGGCGACCTTTTGACCGTCTTGCGCAACGGAGAGGGAAACGCGCCGCTCTACTTTTCGCGTTCGACCGATGGGGGCCGAACCTGGAGTGACCCGGTGCGTAGCCGCCTGCACGGACAATATCCAGGTCTGTTGACCACATCCAGCGGCTTGATCATCACTACCTATGGGCGGCCCGACAACCGCCTCGCAGTCTGCTTGGACGGTGAGGGCGAGGGGTGGCCGTACGAAATCATCGTCTCGACAGCACCCGGCTGGCAGGGCGTCACCGCGGTCGAGACTACACCCGACGAACTTTTAGTGGTATTCGAGGACCTGTTATGGAAGCCGGAACGCGACGACCGTCGCGTGGTCCGGCACCTTATCGGCCATAAGGTGCGACTGGACCGAATGGCTTAGAGCACTCGCAACGCGACTGGCGCTCAGTTTCTTGTCGACACATTTCGCATCGCCGACAGTAACATCCCGCCGGCAGATGTTTTTGACGATATGTACCATAACTTCCTCCTAAAGAGCGGCGATCTCGCGCATGCGCTCGCCCAGGTCGATAAGTTCTTCGCGGCTGCCGCCGACTTCGTGGATCAGGGTCGAATCGTAGCCAATCGCCCGCAGTTCGGCCATCACCACCGACCAGTCGGTGTCGCCCTCGCGCAGATTGACAAAACGGTGCTCACGGCGCAGGAAATCCTTGAAATGGACCTTCTTAATGCGCTCGCCTAGTTCGCGGATCCAGTGCTCGGGATGCCCGTAGGCCATCATATTGGCGGTATCGAGATAGATGCCCACCCAATCACTGCCCACCTCATCGACGAAGCGGCGCGCCTCGAGCGGGCTGAGCAGGAATTTGTTCCAGACATTTTCGACCCCGATCGCCGCCCCCATCTCCGCGGCTAGGCCCGCAGTGTCGATAAGCGCGTCGCGCAGGTCGTCCCAGGCCTGCTGGTAGGTCCCCTCCGCCGTCAGTTGCCCCGGATGCAGTAGCACCCCATCGACTGCGAGCACGCCGGCGATCTCGAGCGAGCGCCTGAGGCACTTGAGGCACTTATCGCGCTCGTCGGCGTCGCGGCTCAGCAGATTGCCGCGCTCCGGGTACCAGACGATGACGCTACCTATTTCGACATCCATTCCCTCGCACTGCTGCGCCACCTGTGCCAATTCGTCATCGCCCATCCCCGGATCGAGGTCCTTGCCTTCGGCGAAGACCAATTCCACCGCTGCGTAACCTGCTTCCTGGCACAGGGTCAGCGTGTCGTCGAGCGACATCTCCCCCAGTACTATCTGCGTAATGCCCGTCTTCATATACGCCTCCTCGTCTCCGAAAACTACTCCCTGCAGCCCCCGGTGTCCAGCGGACTTAAACCAGCGGCGGAATCGCCCCCACCGCCAGCCCAAATTGCAGGACAATTCCGCCAATATTCAACAACGAACCAATCACTGCCCGCCAGATCACAAGGCGAAAGTGTCGCAACCCGTTGACCAGCGCCCGACCGCTGTAAAATCCACCGACGAACGCCAGCGCCAGCACCAGGGGCGACATCCAGTACAATCCACACGCCAACGCCCCGAGCAACAAGCCGTAATTGGCGCCATAGCCCCGACCGCGAACCATCTCGGGCGGGTCTGCCCCCTCTGCTTCTGACGCGGGCAGTCCTTGCTCCTGCACCCGTTTGGCACGTCGGCCCGCCTTGCGCTTTTTCTCCTGTGCCCTTGCAGATAGGAGACGGGTAATCCACACAAAGGTCCCCACCAATGTCGCAAAAGCGAGAAGTAGCAGGACGACCGCAACCATGGGAAACACGGGTTCACCAACCTAGAGACGATTCTCGTCGATCATATAAATGCCGATCTGACGGTTGAACAACTCGCCACCACGCAGTATTTTCTTGGCCACTGGAAGGGCAATCAACCCTCAAATTAAGAAGGAGTCCGAAATGGCAAAAAGAAAAACCTCGCGCAAAAAGAGCAAGCAAGATTTCCAGATCGGCTTCGTCGGCGTCGGCCGCATGGGCGCCAATATGGCCCGCAACCTCAAGGATAATGGCTTTAACGTCTCGGTCGTCTCCGACGCCAATACCCGCGCCGCCAACGCCCTGGCCAAAGAGTTGGGTTGCGCCGCCACCAAAAAACTGGCCAAAGTCACTGCCCTCTCCAACGTCGTCATCACCGTCGTCACCGACGACGCCTCGATGCGCGGCATCTTCGGCACCTCGGGCGACTCGCTACTCGTCGATGCCAAGGGCACGACCTTTATCAACTGCGCCACCATCTCGCCGGCCACCCACGTCCAGGTCGAAAAGCGCGCCGAAAAAGTCGGGGCCTCGTCGCTGGAAGGCTGTATGGCCTCGTCGATCACCCAGGCCCGCCAGGGTACGCTCTACCTGATGTGCGGCGGCAGGCGCGGCGTCTTTAACCGCGTGCGCCCAATCCTCGACGCACTGAGCGTCAATCTGCGCTATATCGGCACCGCCGGCCAGGCCGCTCAGGTCAAAGCGCTCGTCAATATGGTCATGAATATCAATACGGCCGGGCTCGCCGAAGGCCTGGGCCTGGGACAGTCGCTGGGCCTGGACCTCAAGGTGCTGATGAATGTCTTTTCACAGACCGGCGCCAACTCGCGAGTTTTGGAGACCGATGGCGAGGACATGGTCATCCGCGACCACGAGTGTTACTTCTCGGCCGACCACGCTGCCAAAGACTCCGGCATCGCCCTCAAGCTGGCGAGCCAGGAAGGGCTGAATCTGCCGCTGGCCGCAGCGAGCAAAGCGCAGTACGACAAGATGAAACGCCTCGGCATCGGCGGTCTCGACAAGTCGGGCATCGCCGAATTGACCTTCCCCGGTCGCAAGGGCACCAGCAAGCGCAAAAAATAGCCGAGTTGCCGCAATGCACGGCTGCGCGGGGCCGGGTCGCCATGACCCGGCCCCTTTTTATATTTTGCCGTGGCGGATATCGACCATCCGCGCCGTCAACTCGTAGTGCAGCGCTTCGCCGCTGAAAAAGCGCACGAAATCGTCTACCATGGTCGCAAAGTAGCGATGCAGCGACTCGGGCGCATACCAGGCGATATGCGGGCTGACAAATACATTGGGCAGCTGGCGCAACCGGCTGTCACGGGGCAGGGGTTCGGGATCGAAGACATCGAGGCCGGCAATGAACTCGCCGGCTTCGAGACGCCCGGTCAGTTCTGCATAATCAACCACCGGTCCGCGGCAGCAATTAATCAATATTCGCCCCTTGCCCAGCAGGTCGAGCTCGCGTGCGCCGATCATTCCCTCAGTTTTGGGCGTATGTGGGACCTGGATGACGAGAATGTCGGCGTGGGTTAAAACCTGGTCCAATTCGCCGCGGACGATCCCATAGCGCAACGCGATTTCCCCGGGCAAATAAGGATCGTAAACCTGTAAATCGACGTTGAAGGGCGCGAGCAATTCGATCAGGCGCTGGCCGATGTGACCACAGCCGATCAATCCGACCTTGCGCCCGGTCAACTCGCCGTTGACATAGTCCTCATTGCCGGCGACCGCCCATTTTTCCTCCCCCGCCATCATCTGCCGATAAACCGCCGCTCCATTGCGCAAACACAACAAGATCAGGGCCAGATCCCACTCGGCCACCGGCGGCGCCGATCCTATATTGTCGGTATCGACCGCCACCACCCCGAACTCCCACGCCGCCTCGAGGTCGATGCCGGTGCCGAAGCGGTCGCCGCGAACCCCGGCGATCTCGAGATCCGGTGCGCCGGTGAAAACCGCTCTAGTCAGATCGGGAATCCGGCTACCCAGCCGGATCAGTCCGGCGCATCCCTGCAAAGCCGCGATCAACCCCTCTTCCGTCAATTCGCCCTCGGGCTCGACGATCTCGGCCACTGCCGCCAGCCGCGCTATATCGTCGGCGTGGGCATTGCCGTGCTTGTCGACTAGTACTTTCGGTTTCATCCGTTGTTGCGCTCCCTTCTATACGCTAGCCGCTGGCGGACCACCGCCCGCCAGTCGCGGCGGGCTTCCTCTGCCAGGTCGATTGACGCCATTGCGCGCCAGGTCCACAGCGAAACCAACGTAAAAAATGCCGCGGTGATGAAAAAAACCGAGCGAAAACCCCAGGTCGCGCCCAGATAGGCGCCGATCATCGGACCGAGTGCCCAGCCGAAAGCCGTGGCACTGGTGGCGATGCCGAAGGCCTTGCCGCGGTCTTCTTCGGCGACGATCCTCGTCAAGATCGAACTGGTCACCGGCCGGATCGCTCCGGTCGCCAGGCCCGACAGCACCATCAATACGCCCAGCATCAGCACGGATACCGACAGCCCCTGGGCTACGAGCAATAGCACCGTCGCCGCCAATCCCCCCAACAAGGTCTGCCGCGCGCCGATAAAATCGCTCCAGCGCCCCAACAGGGCCGACGCTAGCGCACCAACCAACCCCATCAGCGAGAAGATCAAACCGGCTTCGGTGAGAATATCCCCCCCGCCGGCCAGTTCCTGCAAAAACAACGGCACCACCGGCATAATGACCCCGAAGGCGAACTGCACCAGAGTCATGCTAGCCAGCACCACCACCAGCGCCCGCATCCGCAGGAGCCGGGCTGCACCGTGGAAAAAACTTTCGCGGCTGCCATCCTCTGCGCGCACCTGATTTTCGGGGTCGAAATCCTCCCGCACCCACAACTGTACCGCCACCCCTGCCATAAGCACCAGCGCCCCTGAAACCAGAAAGCAGTCGTAATAACCAAAGTGCTCGATAAAATGCCCGCCCAGCAAGGGGCCCAACGAGGCTCCGAGCATAAAAGTCCCCTGCATCAGCCCGAGGGCAAAGCCCAGGTGCTGTTTGGGCGTGGTCGTCGAAATTAGCGTCAGACAGGCGGTCACAGTGCCCGCCAGCACCCCCTGCAGCGTGCGGGCGACCAGAAGCTGTTCGACGGTGGCCGCATAGGCCATAAAGACCACGGTGACGCCGCCCCCCAGCATCGACCGCACCACCATCGACTTGCGGCCGAAGCGGTCGGCCAGTGTCCCCCAAATCGGCGAGGAAATCGCCATAGCGATGCCACCGGCTGTGCCCATATAGCCCGCCCATAAAAGCGCCTCAGCCAGGTCGGCGACATCGAATTCCTGAATGTAGTACGGGAGGAAGGGTTGCACGGCCTGGAAGCCGATAATGGCGATGAGTTCGGCGGCCAGAAGAATATAGAAGTTGCGACGCCACGAGACGGCCATAGCTCTTAAAGTACGCGCATGGGGTGCATTTGCGCTAAACGCCGCGCAAAAAACCCCCCGCCCCGCCGCAGCGGAACGGGCGCTTATACGGCTCTGCGATGCCGATCGTCAACGATCCGCCAGCCAATCGACGACCGCCTGGCGCCGCTCATCGGGCGTCTGCAGCCCTGTGGGCAGCGCGTACAGCTCCCAGGCGATGGGATGTTCGAGCGTTTACCCCACCTCGAGATACACCCAGGGGCTCAGCAATTCCAGTTCGGTATAGTCCGGGCAGGTGTAAACCTCGGCGCTCAAACCCCCGTCGGGAAAGCGCTGGGTAGCGTCGCGGCGAAAGAATTCGACCAGCGCCACATCGTCGACAATGCCGGCGAGCCAACGGTCAGAATCAGCCCCGGTTTTCTGCGCCTCCACCGGATCGGGGACAAATATGCCAATATCGCCCTTGATTGATGGTGAAGTTGCGCATTGCCGCGGCTGCGGCGAAGTCAAAGGGATGATAGCGCAGGTCGAAATGACTGTGGGGATTGAGCGGGTAGAAGGTCTGCTCCGGCGGGCGGATCTGGGTGACGTTCCAGATGGTGTAGCGCAGGGGTTCGAGGGATGCGTCGGCGGCGCTGGCCACCTTTTCGATTCGCTGGTTGATTTCGACGCGGGAACCGCTGGCCAGCACCCGGATCTCACGCACACTGCGGGCGCCATTGTACGAACTAACCGGACTGGTGATGCGCACCCCGTCGTTTAATAGTTCGGCCTCGTGCACACCGCCGTCGAAGGCGTGGTCAGGCGGCCAGGAGTGGCCGTTGATCCTGGCGAATTCGCTCTGCTGATTGGGCCAGACCTTGTCACCGCCAAAATTGGTCCAGGCGAACTGGCCCTCCTCATCCAGGTTGGGCTTGCCCCCGGGCAGCACCTTGCCGTGGTGCTGCGAATCGGACCAGAGGATATTCTCGCCGCCGACAAAGCCATAGTGCATAATGCGCCCGATTTGCGGCACCACTACCACGCGAATATCGCCATTGTCGATCTCGACCGCATTCTTCCAGCCGAGATATTCCACCTCGCCAACCCGCACCCCGGCAAAGACCGAGCCGGCGGCGAGGACTAGCGCAACGCTCAAGATGCGCATCGCCGCCCCTATCTGAGCGCCGAGACGCCGCCGCCCTTGACCGCGCGGGCGACTTCTTTTTCGACATCTGCGCGGGTCACCATGGTGGTGTCGCCGATGCAGTCCTGTACCAGGATGCCGTGCGCCGCGCCCCATTGTACCGCGTCGTCGGCGCCGCGACCCTCCATCAGCGCGGCCACCACGCCCGAGGCAAAGGAATCGCCGCCGCCAGTGCGATCGGCGATCTCGATATTCTCGCGCACCGCCGCCTGGTGAATCACATCCGCTTCGACATCGAAGAGCACCGCGCCCCAGTTGATGCGGTCGGCGGTCAGCGCCCCGCGCAACTGGGTGCCGATGTACTTGAGGTTGGGATAATCATTGGCGACCTGGTGCAGCATCTTGGAGTAAATGGCCAACCACTCGTCGAAGGGCGCATCCTTGGCAACCTTTTCCGTTTCGTAGCCGAGCGCATCGTCGAAGTCGTCCTGGTTGCCGACCAGGAATTCGACGTGCGGTACGATGGTGCGATTGATGGTGCGGGCGCGCTCCTTGTCGGGCTCGACTTTGGAGCGATAGTTGAGGTCGAAGGAGCGACCAGCACCGTATTCGCCCGCCTTTTGCATCGCCTCCACCGCCAGGTCCGCGGTCTTGGGCGAGAGCAGCGTGTAGATTCCACCGGTAGAAAACCAGCGCGTGCCCAACTCGCCAAAGAGGTGATCCCAATCGACATCGCCGGGGCCGATCTCGCGAATGGGCGTATGGGCACGGTAGTATTCGGTAACCGAAGGCAACAGACCCTTGCCGGCCCAGGTGAAATTTATGCCATTGTGCAGCGTACCTTTGGCATCGGTGCTGTACTGGCCTTTGCCCCCATTGTCGAACCAGATGATATGCGCGGTGTCCAGGCCCGCTTCGCGGAGTTGGTTTTCGATATTGCGGCCGATGCCATCGTCGACCAGCGCGGTGACCACGGCAGCGCGCAGCCCGAAGCAATAACTGAGGCCTTCGGCGACATTGGTCTCCCCGCCGCCGTGCCAGATCCGGCCATTGCGGGCGCGGGCGGTGGGCACTTGGCCCGGATCGATCCGCATCAGTATTTCACCCAGCGCGATGGCGTCGTAGCGCGTTTCTTCCACCGATTTCAGATTTAAAGCCATATCGATTTCTCTCCCTTCCTAACGTGCAATTAAATCGAGATTTTCACTGGCCCTTTGCGGCCGATCGATTTTTCCAACCCTTCGAGTACCGCCACCGGCCCCAACATCGTCTCATCGGTTTCGTCGGTGACTCCGGTGCGGAACATCTTGCAAAAATCCCGGATCCCCGTCAGATAACTGCTGGCGTCCGAGACCATCGGCTCGTCGATGCGACCCTGCTCCCCAATGGCGGTCAGGTGAAACGGGGCCGACGCCCCGCCGACCAGGTTCATCGTCGCCTGGGTGCCGTTGTTATAGGATATATGGGCCGAGTGATTCTGGCCCTTGCCCTTGGCGACCTGGACGTGGGCAATATCATAACCGAGTAGGCGTAGCACCATATCAACCTGGTGAATGCCGTAGAAGAACACCCCGCCCCACTTCGACTTGATATCGCAGGAACCCGTCGCCACCAGCGTCTGAATTTCGCCGAGTTGGCGCATCTTCTTGGCAAAGGCTTTGTATGAAGCCTGTTTGGGCAGTGTCGAAAAGGAGCACACCGGCACCTTGAGTTTTTTGGCGCGGGCGAGAAATTTCGCGCCTTCCGCCTTGCGATAGCAAAAAGGCTTGTCGATAAAGAGCGGCAGTTTTGCCTCGAGCAGCGGGGCCGCCGCCGGCAGATGAAACTTGCCGTGGCGGTGATCGACGGCCGCGGCATCGACCTGGCCAATCAGATCTTCCGGCTGCTTGACGATGTTGGGAATTTCGCCCGCGGCCGCGGCCTTCTCAGCGAAGGCTTTGGTCTCGCCCCAAACGTGGGTCACCCGCACTCCCCTGACGCGCTTTTCTACATTGAGCACCTTGGCGATGGCGGCAGTGTGGCTGTTCTCCGCGCCGACTATACCAATATTGAGCATTTAAGCCTCCCCAAATGACCAGAGTTTCAAAACAGTCTTACCCATTATCCACTCCAGGTCCTCAGGCGCGATGAACTTCATCTCATCGCGGACCACGGAGAGGGTCTGCGGATATTCGGCCTTCGACAGGCACACCGGCCAGTCGGTGCCCCACATGATCCGCTGCGGCCCGAAGGTCTGGTAGACCTCCTCGACCATATCGTAGGTATCGGACCACGGATAGCCCCCCTGCGATATGGACCAGGTGTGGCTGATCTTGACATAGACCCGCTCGAAACGAGCCATCTCCATCAGCAGCTTGCGCTCCTCGGGATTGTCGGGATGCGCGTCGGCCATATGGTCGATGCAACAGTCGAGATCGGGGTGCCTTTCGAGAATGCGCGCCAAGTCGGGCAGGCGCTGCGGACCGGTCAGAATCAGCATCGGTACCTGCAACTGCTCGGCGCGGGCGAAGATCGGCTCCATTAGCGGGCCCGAGAACCAATCGTCTACTCCATCGCGGGCCGGGCTCAGCCGCTGCCCATGGATATCGTGCTCCTCCTTCCACATTTGCAGGTGGTCGGGGGCAGCCGGATCCTCGGGATTGATGCGCCCGACGGCCATAAAGCGATCCGGGTATTTCTTGATGCAATGGGCGGCGTAGCTATTGTCCCAGCGGAAGAAAATCGGCTGGACCAGCACGGTTTTCTCCACTCCGTTGGTATCCATCAATTCGAGCAATTGCTCGGCGGTGCGATCCTCGGGCGGGTCGGTGGTCTCTGCCGGCCAGGGGAACGCCGGATCATTGATCCACACGTGGACGTGGGGGTCGATAATGCGCATAGGTTTCCTTTCGGGTGGAATGGCCACTCAAAAGGTGCTCAAGAGCGGATTTGGTGTCAATACGCGGCCTTGTATCAGCGCAGGTCGCGGATATAACGCGCGGCGTAGGAGCGCACCTGACGGCTGTTGAGTACGTGGAAGCGGCGCAGGCGATCAACCGTGGCGGAGGAAAAGCGCTTGAGCGGCAAATAGACCAGTTGGCGCCGGTAGCGCCGGGCCAATTGGCGCCAGGCGATTTTGGGCGGATTGGGGGCGACCAGTACCACCCGCTTCTCCTGCGAATGGAAAAGCGCACCAGCCAGCAGCTTTTCTTCCAGGGTGCGGCAGAAGGCGAAGCGTGGATCGCGCCAGATATCGGGTATGGGGCGCGGCGGGAAGATGAACAGACAACCGCCGTAGAGGGCCTGGCCGATGCCCGGTCCCACCATATTGTCGAGGAAGGAAGTCGAAAAGAAGGCCAGGGTCGACTCCTCCTGGTGTTCGGCGTACCAAGTGCTCTGCCAGGGATAGCGCTCGGCGGCGGCCGGCGTATCGAAGAGGAAGACCACCACTTCTATATGGCCGCGGGACGGCGGCATCTCCTTGACGTAGAGTTCACCGGTGTGCCAGTTGCGCAAGGTCTCGCGCATATCGAGCCCGTCTTTGAGCGAGGCCTGAAACTTCTCGATCCGGGCTAAGTCCTCCCCCACCATTTTGCGCGCCTGGTGCCTGACGTGCTGCTGAAAGGACTCGATCCGCTCGTCCTCGGGAGGATACGAGCACTGGCCATAGGGATCCCACTGCTGGCTCCAGCGCTCGCGCTCCACCGGCGGCGGCTCGAATTTGAGCGGTAAGTGGCGCCAGATCCTGGGCATGCCCTTGAGTCTGTTCTTGCCCTTGCGCACCTCGCCGTCGCCATCGACGACCTGGCCCACCCCGACGCTGATATCGTCCCCATCCGCGCCAATCCGCTGCGGCGGGTACTGGCTGGCGGTTTCCAATAGCGATAGCGCGTAGGCATCGCCGACGACCTGCTTGGCCGCCACCGCCAAATTGTAGAGGTCGGGGGTCAGGCGCCGGTCCATGACCGTCAGGTTGCGCACGTAGCGCAACAGCAAACCCAATCGCTGCGGCGTCAGCCAGTGTTCGGCCAGATCCTGCGCCTCGACCCAGTGATCGCGGGCGGACAAGAGCAGCGATTTGACCCCATCGACGGCCAGCGTCGCATCCCCCACCATCTCGGCGCGGCGATGTTCGTACAGCGCAGTGATATAGGGCAATTCGCCCAGCGCAAAGTAGAGGCAATCCTCGGCGATGCGGCCGACCTCGGGCATGGCGACCCCGGTGGCGTGTTTGGCGTAAGCGACCCGCTGACCGTAAGCCTGGCGAATCCAGGGCCAATCGGCAACCGCGCAGACAAAGGCGATCCGCTCGTATTCGAGCTCAAGGCGGTGCAGTTCGTAGGCCATGCGGCAGATGCGCTGGTAGCGCTGGCCATCGGGCTGGGGCGGCGGCAGCGCCGGCAATAGCGCGGCGAGGAATGTTTCCAGTGCGACCTCTTTGAGCGCATAGGGATCAGGCAGGACGAGTTCCTGCTCTTCGTAGACCTCTACTTCAAGGTCGACATAGGCCCGGTCGATGCCCAATTCCAGGGCTGTACGCACCGCGGCAATCACCCCCTGGCAGGGGTCTATGGGCACGTAATTATACTCGCCGTGGAGGGAAATCTCGCGCTGCAAGGCCAGCGAGACCTGCGGCAGCCTGGCAACTCCTTCCTCCACCGGATCGGCGAAGGAAGGCGGCAACGCCACCGCGACGCAGTCGGGTGCCATCGCCAATAGGCGCCGCCGCGTCTCGAGCGCGAAATCACCGCTGCCGTATATGATTGGCAGCGCGCTCAACCGCGGGCTCAGATCGAGAACGGGGTTCATTTCAGGGGATTGTCGTCGTCCTTGCCCGGGTTTAGCGGATCGTCTTCTGCAAAGAAGAAATCCTGAAAATCCATCGAGGGCAGGGGTTGGCCCAGCGACTGCTCGCGCTCGGCGGCCAACCGGTTGAGATCGAGGGCTTCGGCTCCCAGGACCCTTTCCAGCGCCTCGCCCCAGGCCACGTCGGCCGCCAGCGGGTGCTCCTGGTCCTGTGCCAGGCGCTTGAGCGCGTAGCGGACGATGTGGATGCCGTCGCGGGGTGAAAAGTCGAGGTCCAATTCGTGGGCGCGCTGCAAAAAATCGACGGTGATCTGCAACAGCCCCTCTGTGGCGAAGGGCAGGTGGTAGCGCAAGATCGCCATCTCGTCCTGGCGGCTGGGAAAGCCAATATCGAGCGTGGGCTGCAAGCGCGACAACACGTAGTCGGGCACTTCGTAGGTCGACTCGTCGTCGTTCATCGTAACCGCGCAGCGAAAGTCGGGATGGGCCTGGACCGTAATGCCGGCNATCACCGACTCGACATAGCGCCGGTGGTCCAACAGCGGTGCCANCGAGGCCCAGCTCTTTTCGTTCATGCGATTGCCCTCGTCGAGNACGCAAACCCCGCCATTGACCATCGCCGACACCANCGGCGAGGCGTGATAGGCGATTGTGCCCGATTCGGCCAGCACCGGGGTAACCAGTAAATCCTCGGGCCTTGTGTCACTGGTGCACTGGTAGATATAGAGGGCTTGGCCGCGGCTGCGCGCCGCCGCCATCGCCAGCGTCGTCTTGCCGATCCCCGGCGGACCAACCAACCTCGGCGCCAGGGGCAAATCGGCCTCGTCCAGCACCAGCCAACAGGCCAGCAATTCGCGCAGCGTCTCGACCTGACCGATCCACTCGTGCTCGCCCTGCACCGGCGGACTCAGAGCCAACTCCACCCCGCCGATCCGGGTCTTCTCCGTACTATCGCGCTCCATGCCGGCCCTTCCCTTGCCAGGCGACGACCCGGGTAATATCTTGGTCATCCCCAAATCGACGAGGTCACATATGCCCCATCGGAGTTCATTTTCTCTGCGCACCCTCGGCGGCGTCTGTGCCGGCGAGCGGTGGATCTACGACGGCGACGAGCCCATCGCCCAGTTGACCGACGCCATCGTCGAACAACCCGAGCAGAACTTACGCTATTTCGACGCGATTCTCAAGCCGGTCGAACTGCGCAAATTAAAGCTGAAACCGGGCGGGCGCCCCCTGGTCGCCGGGGTCCAACTCTACTGGAAACTCGGCCCTGTAGCCACCACCCAATTGCAATCGGTCACCGTCGATGGCCAGGGCGGCGAACGTCTGGTTGTGACCGTTATCACCACCACCCCCGAGGGCGTGGCCACCTCGCGCCGCGAAGTGGTAATCACCTACGACGGCGCGCTCGGTTCCTATATCTACGACATCCGTGCCCACCTCGACATCCACAGCCCCGAGGTCTTCGACAATCCGCGCGATTTCGGTGGCGACGACTATATCAGCTTCGAGTACTCCGACCCCTGGTTTTGCGATATACCCGGTCCGGTCGCTCCCTTCGACGGCATGTGGCAAAAGCGCTACACGCATCTCCTCGCCGAGCCGGCCGACGGCACCATCTGGCAGATGCCACTCAACCACATGGCCACCGGCATCCCCGCCCCACGCGCCTTCGCCGATGGCGGCCTCTTCGCCGTCGGCTACGACCCGGGCAACAACCCCGCTTTCGAATTCAACGGCGATACGGCCGCGCGCACTGCTATCGGCGTCTGCAACTGGGGCTACGACATCCACCTCAACGCCCGCTACACCCGCGACGAACTCCACGCCCCCATCTGCCCCGAGTTTCGCATCCGCCTCTGCCCCGACGAAAAAGTACAGGAGTTAATGCGGAATGCATCGCCCATCCCCAAAGTAGCATTCGCCGGCTTCACCGAATTGCCCCTCTACGAGCGCAAAACCAGCTTCGCCACCGGCCTAAAACTCGACCAACCAACCACCGGGGATACCGATCCCTGGCCCTGGCTCCCCTACGGCGAGGGCGCCGAATGGTGCCGGACTGAGGGTCGTTCGGACGACAATTCCCTAAAGATATCCAAGGAAACCCCCGGTCCGACCGAATGGGCGCTGGATCGCGAGGGCGACGGCGCCTGGCTGGAGCGCTGGGATTTAAATACGTCCTACAGAATCAGCTGCTATATAAAAACGGAAAATGTCGCAGGTCGCGGATCCTTCCTAGCCGTGCGCTGGGGTATCTACAACTACCCGGACCGCTATCCCTATATCTGCTCACAGAAGCTCATTGGCACCCACGACTGGACCCTTGTCCAAGCAGAAATCCACGGGCCTCCCCCTCCCGAATCGAGCACCCTATATATCATGCTGCGGCAAGACGGTTCGGGCACGACCTTCTTCGACGACCTGGAAGTAGAGAGAATCACCGACCCCTAACTTGCAGCGAGTACCGCAGGGCTGGCGGAGGGCAGTCCCGTAGCGGTTGTGTCCCTGATTTCACCGGAAGTGAAATCCGTAGGACACCCCTCGGAGCGAGGCAGGAGCCGAGCGAGAATGAGCGCAGGGACTGCCCTCCGCCAGCCCGATACTACGCATATTACGATCAAAGGAGCTTCCTGTGCACGACATAATCATCCGCAACGGCACCGTAATCGATGGCACCCGCGCCAAGCGCAAAAAAGCCGATGTCGCTCTCAAAGGCGACCGCATCGCAGCCATCGGCGACCTATCCACCGCCGCAGCCGCCCACACCATTGACGCCACCGACAAAATCGTCGCCCCCGGCTTCGTCGATGTCCACAATCACTCCGACGGCTGGCTGCTCAAAACCCCCAACTTCGTCCCCAAGACCATCCAGGGCTTCACCACCGAAGTCATCATGGCCGACGGCATCTCCTACGCGCCCGTCGATCCCTCGACCCGCGCGCACTGGATCTATTACATGCGCGCACTCAACGGCCTGCAAATGAGCGACTACCGGGGCTGGGAGAGCCTCGCCGACTATATGAACCTGCTCGACGGCCGCACCGCGCAAAACGCCATCACCCACATCCCCTACGCCCACCTGCGCGCGATGGCCGTAGGCTGGGACCGCCAGATCCCCGACGACGTGCAGATGGAGGAGATGCTCAGGGGGGTCGAAATCGGCATGGAGGAAGGGGCCTGTGGCCTATCGACCGGCATTGACTATATCGCCGAATGCTTCGCCAGCACCGACGAACTGGTCGAGATCTGCACTGCAATGGCGGCGCAAAAAGGCCTCTACGTGACGCATGTGCGCTACAAGAAAGGTACCCTGGCAGCAATAAAAGAAGCCGTCGAGATCGGCCGTCGTGCCGACGTCCCGGTCCATATCTCCCACTTCAAGGGTACGACCCCCGAGCAGATCGAAAGCTATCTAGGCTATGTCGATGAGGTCGCGGTCAACGAAGTGGACTTCAGCTTCGATGTCTACCCCTATCTGCCCGGCTCGACCATGCTCAATTTCATGCTGCCCTACGAAGTGTGGGAGGACGGTCCGCTGGGCGTGCTGGCCAAGCTCGACGACCCGACCGTGCGTCGGCGCTTCGCCCGCGTCATCGAGCGCTACGTCAACCCGCTCGACAAAATCATCATCGCCTGGTTGCCCAGCCGCGACAATGCTCGCTTTATCGGGCGCTCGCTGGCCGATTATGTCGAGGAATCGGGCGCCGCGCCCGCCGACGCGCTGTGCGATCTGCTGATCGAGGAAAATTTGGCAGTGCTGCTCGTCTTCCACCACGGCGACGACACCCTGGTCCACCCGTTCCTCAGCCACGAGAAGTACATGATGGGCAGCGACGGCATCTACTTTCCCGACGGCGCGGTACACCCGCGCCTCTACGGATCGGCGGCGCGACTATTGGGCCCCTGTGTCCGCGACCACAAGCTCTTCTCGCTCGAAGATGCCGTCTATAAGCTCAGCGGTTATCCGGCAGAGCGCTTCGGCCTGCGCCAGCGCGGACGGGTCGCCGAGGGCTTTTATGCCGATCTGGTGGTGTTCGACGCCGAGACCGTCGCCGACCGCGCGACCTACCAGGACCCCCACCAGCACTCAGTGGGCGTAGCGGATGTTCTGGTCAATGGTGTACCCATTATCCGCGACGGTCAACCGGTGGAGGATCTCGGCAACCACCTCCCGGGCCGCTACCTCAAGTTCAACGCCTGACTCAAGGTCCCTCCATGCGCGGCGACTCGGTCGTCGCGCAGCCAGGCGCTCTTAATAGCCGCCAGCGGCGGGGTCGCAATCGCCCGAGTGGCACCTACCACTTCTCNATCGGGCCNCCATTCCAGAACTCCGCCGTCTCNCCNCTGGGACTCAACAGGGTCGCCGAGCGCTCTCCGAGCTTGACCCAAACGGTCTTGTCGATATAGGTCCAGCACCAGGGACAGTTGGCCTTGGGATCGAGGAACCAGACCCCACCCCTCGCTTTGATCCGCACCAGCAGTCGCCCATCGGCAAAGCGCCGCACCACATAGGCCTGGTCCCAGCCACCATCGGCTAGAATTTGCGCCGCCTTGGGTGACGGCACGGGCGGTGGCGCCGATGTCGCCAGGCGGCCACAGCCCGCCAGGACGAGGACCAACAGCAGCCAGCTCTTCATATCACCCCGGCACTCCGCAGCGCGGCCAATTCTTCCGCGCGCAAGCCCAACAACCCGCGCAAGACCTCATCGGTGTGCTGGCCCAGCATTGGAGCAGGCACCGACAGTGCAACCGGCGTCTGCGAGAATTTCAGCGGAGAATTGGGCACCGCCTGGCGGCCAGCCACGGGGTGCTCTAATTCGACAATCATATCGCGCGCCGCCACCTGCTCGTCGGTAAAGACCTGACCTACATCGTGCAGCGGACCACAGGGCACGCCAGCCGCACCGAGCAGCGCAGTCCACTCCGCCACGGATTTCGCGGCCACGACCTCGGCCAGCAGCGGCTCGAGCGCGGCATGGTTTTCCGTGCGCCGGGCATTGTCGGCGAAGCGGGGATCGTCGGCCAGATCCGCCAGGTCCAGCGCGGCGCAGAGCTTGCGCCACAGGCCGTCGTTGCCCGCGGCGATAACGATATGGCCGTCGCGGGCCTGGAAAAACTGGAACGGGGTGATCGCCGGATGCCGCGAGCCGAGGGGTTGTGGCACCTCGCCCGAGGTCGCGTAGCGGGCCAGGGCGTTTTCGAGCAGCGCGACCTGGCAATCGAGCATCGAGATATCGATCTGTTGCCCCTCGCCCGATTCCCGGGCCCGCGCCAGCGCGGCGAGGATGCCGATGGCACCGAAGAGCGCCGCGCTCAAATCGGCGATCGACGACCCGACCCGCACCGGGGCACCGCCGGGTTCGCCGGTGATGCTGGCCAATCCGCCCATCGCCTGGATCAGTACGTCGTAGGCCGGCCGCTCGGCATAGGGCCCGGTTTGCCCGAAGCCCGAGATCGAGGCATAGACCAGTCGCGGGTGGCACTCTCGTAATTGCGCGTAGCCCAGACCGAAGCGGTCCATGCTGCCGGGACGAAAATTTTCCACCAGCACGTCGCACTCACCCGCCAGCCGCTGGACCAGGGCCGCACCGCGTTCGTCGCGCATATCGATGGTTATGCTCTTCTTGCCGCGATTGACGCTGGTGTAATAGGCGCTTTCGCCATTCTGGAATGGACCAAAACCCCGCGATTCGTCGCCCTGCCCCGGCAGTTCGACTTTGATCACCTCCGCGCCGAGATCGGCCAGCACCATAGACGCGTAGGGACCGGCCAGCACCCGGGTCAAATCGAGGACGCGCACGCCCGCAAGCAAGCCCTGCACCTCAGGCTGCTCCCGGCCGCGCCAGCAGAGCAGCCCCTTCACCCGGGGTCGCCACCACCATATCGAACGCGCCGCCGAGTGCGCCGCGCAGAAAATCCGCCAGCTCACCTGCCTGTGGCCCGTCGATGAAATCGCGGTGGATCAGGCCACCGATATTGCCGCCCCATCCCGCGCCGAGACGCTGTACCGCACCGCGCTCTCCCAAAAAGGCGTTGACCACCTGCACCAGGCGATCATAGGCCGGGGTCATCCGCCCGTACCCCCCGGGCAGAAAGCGCAGACGCGCCCGCTCGTCGCCGCGCCCGGCTCCCGCCGCCAGTTCGCGCAATTCCCCGTCTCCTACCTCGACATCGAAATCGCCGCGGTGCGAAATCCGGATCAGTTCCAAGGCCGTGGTCATATCCCCGGCATTGAGGTAGTCTATCATCCCCGCCACCCGGTCTTGTTCGGCCAGCGCATAGGCGCAGCGGCGGCGGATATACAGGGGTGTGTCAGCGGTCAGGTACTGGTATTTGCCCGCAATGTCGCGCTGGTACATCGCGGCATAACGATCGCCGACCCCAGCTTTTTCGGCTTGCGCCTGCACCCTCGCCAGCGTCGTCTGCTGCGGCATTTGGGCCAACAGCTCGAATATCGCCGCGGGTGGAAGCTGTAGATTTTCGCTCGTCAAATCGCGGATATAACGTATCCGGTCGGCCCGCCCTCCGTCCGCATGCTCCCAGCGCGGCAAGATCAGTTCGCCGGCGATAAAGGCGCTCAATGGATAGGCGATGACGGTCTCCTCCTTGACCGCCTCGTCGTATTGGCGCTCGATACCAGAGTCGAGGACGACCGCCGCGTAATCGTCGGGCAACGCCGCCTCGCCCTCGGCCCGCGCCGGAAAAACGCCGACGCTGACCAGTTTCCCGGCCCGCCCCAATACCATGCCCCCGTGATCGGCAGTACCGCCCCGCGTACCGCGAATCCACTCCGACATCCCCAATCCATCGACCAGGTCTTGTTCCGGCATATCCCGGCGGGGCACCAGCCCGTGGGTTCCCATCGCCGCCAGCGCCGTCGCCACCACCAGCGCCGAAGAAGAACTCATCCCCCCGCTCGGCGAGACGCTACTCCACACCAAACCATCGAAGCCGCCCAATGGGATGCGGTCGCGAAAATAACTCTCCACATAGGCCAGTTGTCCCTCGACGAGTACCGACCAATCGTCGGCCAGGGCGCTGCCAGTCCGCTCCAGGCGCTGCTGGCACACCCTGCCGGCGTAGTCCATCAGCGCCTGCCGCTCGCAGACCCGCTCCGCCGGCAGGATCCGGTCGAGATCGATCTCTATCGGAGCGAAGCGGTCCTCGGCCTCTCCCGGGCTGCGCAACCGGCTCGAAACCCGCACCCTCCTGCTCTGCATTTTGCGCGCGACCACCAGCGTATCGGCCCCGCGCACCGCCAGTCGCAACGAGGGCATCCCCCCGTAGTCGATATGCATCCCCATCGCGTTCATCTGCCCGGGACAGCGGGCGACGACCCATTCGCCTTCGCCGCCGAAGCGCGCGGCGAAGCAGGCCAGGGCCTCAAGATAATTGGCGCGCCAGACCGCAACCTGGTCAAGGCCGTAAATCCGCGCGAACTCGCGGTCGAAATCGCCCGCTGCCACTTGCTGCTGCCACTGCTGGCCCGTCGCCGTGTATATATCGTTAAAGCTCACCATCCATACTCAGGGTAAAACGACGCAGCGGGCGAATTTTGCGCTCGGTCGTCGCGTAGTGATATTGCAACATATTGTCGATGCGAAAATTGAATCGCAATGGCCCAATCCGCCGGCTCAGCCGTGCGTTGACCAGGTAGACCGGCACCTGATCGCGACCGCATTCGGGAAACAAACCCGACACCCGCCCGAAGCGACTCAGATACTGGAAATCCAGGCCCGCTGCGGTCTTTGCATACCCGCCACCCAAGCCCACATTGACCGCGTGCCGCGCCCGGTAGGGCAAAGGGACTGCAGTGCCGGGCTCGTAGTCGCCGTGGCAATAGGGCGGCAGCACTTCGTCGCGTCCTATATACTCTACCCCATCGACAAAGGTATAGGCAAGACGCCCGCCCAGATTCAGCGGCAGGGCCAGGAGCGCCTCCCCTTCAAAGCCCCGCACCCGGGCCCGCGATAAGTTTTGAAAGCGCGCCACCGGCACCCCGGCGCTGGCGCGGATATCGGGCCGGCCTTCAATCAATCCGCGGTATTCGTTCAAAAACAACGCCCCATCCAGCGCCAGACCCCGGCCAATCTGCTGTTTGAAGCCGGCTTCGTACGACCACGCGCGCTCCGGCCCCAAATCGGGGTTGGGACAAACCTGGAGCCCGGAGACCTGGGCCTGGGCGAAGACTTCGGAGACGGAAGGGGCGCGGAATCCGCGACCGACCGAGGCGCGCAGCGCAGTGCTCTCGTGCGGCCGGAACGACAGGCCGACCTGGGGGCTGAACTCCCCTGCCGCTTTGCCCGCCGTCTGTTGCTGCGCCGCACAGACGCCACCGCCATTGCCGCCGGCGCCAGCGCGGCGGTTCCAATCGTAGCGCAGGCCCNCCGTCAACTCGGCCGCCGGATTGANCGGATAGACCCCCTGGACATATCCCGCCAGGGTCATGAGGTCGCGAGTGCCGAGGAAATCGGATGGCGANCGCACCAGATCGCCCGTCGCCGNCAATCCCAAAGTCCCGTCCCATCCGCGCCAACCCACCCAATCGACCTGGCCCTCGCCAGTAATTTTGTGTCCGTGCGAAGTCATGCCGCCGGCGGCGGCGTTGTTGGCAAAACTGGTGCGATAATAGGCCGAGCGCAGACGATAGCCCAGATCTCGCCGCGCCAGACGGTAGTATTCGCTGTTGAGGTGNAACTTCCACGAGGCGGTATTGGCCGGNTCGTCTACCGCGGGCACCGCCAGCGGCTGGTTGCGATCGCGCCACTGCACNAAAACCCCGTGGTCGTCCAGNGCCCAATGGACCATCGTCCGCCAATGNCTCGAGGCCGAAAAGCGATGCTGTGCCTTGGCATAGAGGTGGTAGCGCCGCGCATCGCCGTTTTGGTGGTAGCCGGTCGTGCGATTGTGCCCGCCGCTCAGCGCCAGCGCGGTGCGGCCGACGACCACATCGCGGTTCAGATCGAAACCGGCCAGATGCATCATCGCATCGGTCCAGCGCCAGGCGCTGTGCGCCGGCGGGCTGTAGACACCGCTGAGCAGGCGGAAGCGGGCGGCAGAATTGTCGCCCGGCTCCCGCGTCAACACGTTGATCACGCCACCGAGGGCGCCGGTGCCATAGAGTGCCGAACCGGCCCCCTTTACCACCTCGACCCGTTCGACCTGCTGCAGCGGCACCGCGTCCCACTTGATATCACTCAGATCCGCCGCCAGTAGCGGAAAGCCATCGACCAGCATCAGGATGCGGCTGCCGATGCCGCGGCTGAACCCACTCGAACCACGGATATTGAGCTGGCCGTCGACCTGGCTTATACCCGATACATAGCGCAGGGGTGCGGCCAGGCTAAAGGCGTTGTGGTCGCCAATGCGCTCGGCATCGGCGATGGCGATGCTGACCGGCGCTGCGGCGAAAGTTTGCGGGCGCCGCAGCGCCGACACGACCACGCCCGGCAGGGCAACTGCGCTNGCAGCGAGGTCGGCGCTNCGCACCGGCGCGTCGGTCGGCAGATCGCGGAGGGTGTGTGGNACGTANCCGATATGCGAACACTGCACGTCGTAGCGCCCGGNCGGCAAGCCCTCGATACGGCATATGCCGGCGCTGTCGGCCACGGCGCCGAACGCAGTCCCGAGCACCGCCAAGACCGCCCCAGGCAGGGGTTTGCCATCGCCGGCGTCGCGTATCCGAACCGTTAGTTCAGCCGCCGAGCTCGGCGAAGAGCTCAGCGGGCAAAACGCGCTCGCAAAGAGCAGTGCCAGAAGCGGCTTCGCGGTCAAGCGCAGCAAAGTCGACCTCGATGTCAATGCCGGTAGCGACTGCCCCGGGCTCGACGCGCACTGCGGTCGGGCCCTCGGCACCCGGCAGGTGATAACAACCCAACAGCGAGGTGAAATCCCAGAAGCTGTCTTCTCGGCGCCAGGCCACGATGATCCATCGGTATTCCCCCGCCNCGTCGAGCGGCACGTAGTAGTCGTAGACCGAGG
Source organism: Gemmatimonadota bacterium (assembly GCA_002724215.1). GTDB lineage: Bacteria > Latescibacterota > UBA2968 > UBA8231 > UBA8231. The sequence goes on from PBOD01000059.1 coordinate 33,723, forward strand.
CCCCCAGNTCAACCTCGGTATCCCAGCCATTTATATTGAAAAAATCAGCCAGCGATGACGGTGGGTCGCGGTACACCGCCACCGCCACCTGCCCGATCTCCACCGGCCAGGCGCCTGTAAAGTGCACCCGGCCAGCGATTCCGGCCTGACCTCCGGCTTCGGCGTCGAGCCCGCGATCACAACCAGCCCACACGGTCAGCGCCGCGATCAGGCCCGCGACTAGCACGAGCGATCCCCTACGCCGCATCGCGATGGGTTTATCGGCGCCACCCAACGAGAGACCATAGCAATTAGGATCTTCGAGCATCCCCCGTCCGATAGTATTCTTACATGGCCTTGGCCACTGACCTCAGAAGCCGCTATCACCACAGAAACAACTTCTCTCTGAACAACTTCTCTCTGGTCTTCTTCGACACTACCGGACTATGATCGACCCCAAAGTGGCAATCCAGCCTGAGAAGTATAGTGCCAAAACCGGTAGCAATTGGGCCGCTCAACAGCTTTGGTCGTATATCATCCCCCTGCCGCGGCTGCTTGGG
>PBOD01000060.1 GCA_002724215.1 Gemmatimonadota bacterium
CTGCGGGTCCGAAACTGGATATCTTTGTTTTGCGCCAGAGTACCTGCTAGGGCGTCGGTGGCGAGTCGGTGGAGTTCGCCGTCGGTGGGGAAGAGCCCATCGAGGTGGTCGGGCGCGTCGCAGTCGAGTTCGAGTACGGCCAGCAGTGCGGGGTTGGCGGTCAGCACGCGGCCGTCGCGGGCGAGGACCACCACGCCTTCGGTGAGGCTGGCGACGACGCGGGCGGCGAAGTGGTCGGTGACGGGCGATTCGACGTCCATGGTGCTCTATTGACAGGGGTGTCGGGCAGGCTAGTTTCTCCTGCATGGAGAATAAGGAAAAGATCGCAGAACACAAGAGGCGCAATCGCGACATGTTCAACGCCATCGCCCGGCGCTACGACNTGCTCAACCACCTGTTGAGCGGCGGCGTCGATATCTACTGGCGGCGGCGCGCGCTCGACTGNCTCAAAGGGGGGCGGCCACAGCGNATTCTCGACCTGGCGACCGGCACGGGGGATTTCGCGTTGGCCGCGGCGCGGATAATGCCCGACCAGGTCGTCGGTATCGATATGGCGTTCGAAATGCTGCGGCTGGGCGCCGACAAGGTCCGCGACAAGAAGCCGCCGATGCCGCTGGGCTTATTGGTCGGCGACGCCGAGGGGTTGCCCTTTGGTGCGGGGACTTTTGACGTGGTGATGGGCGCGTTCGGGGTGCGCAATTTCGGCTCGATCCCAGCCGGGCTGGCCGAGGCCCACCGCGTGCTCAAGCCCGGCGGCGAGATCCTAGTACTCGATTTCTGCGAACCCACCGCGCCGCTGTTCCGGCAGCTCTATTCATTTTACTTTCACAAAGTGCTGCCCACCGTCGGCGGCCTGGTCTCGGGCGAGCGCCAGGCCTACGCCTATCTGCCGCGCTCGGTCGGTCATTTTCCCCAGGGGCAGGCCTTCGTCGACTTGCTCGACGAAGCCGGCTTTGTCGCGACGGGCCACACCCCGCTGANGCTGGGAATTTCGGCGGTCTACCAGGGGGTCAAGGCTGGTTGACGAATACCATGGCCATTGGTATTATGTAGTGAAATNCGGGAGAGATACGTGATTTACGACGACCTTATCGACCGCGCCGGGCTCGGTGCTATACGCGACAAGGTACTGGCCGGCGAACGGCTCGGCGTCGATGAGGGCCTGCGTCTTTACGCCTGCGACGAATTGCCCGTTCTGGGCTATCTGGCCAATATCGTGCGCGAGCGTTTAAACGGCGCTGCAACCTACTATGTGCGCAATCAGCACATCAACTATACCAATGTCTGCAACAAGCTCTGCAAGTTCTGCTCCTTNTACGTAAAGCCCAAAGACGAGCGCGGCTACGTGCTCTCGCCCGANCAGGTTGCCGCGCGCGTNNCCGCNTACGCCGAGGCCCCGATCACCGAAATNCACATGGTCGGCGGCGTCAATCCCAAGCTGCCATACGAATACTATCTCGACGTGTTGCGCGCGATGAAGGAGGCCCGACCTGCAGCGCATCTGAAGGCCTTTACGATGATCGAGATCGCCCAGATCCAGCGCATAGCCAAAAAGCCGCTGGACGAGATCTTCGCCGATATGAAGGCGGCGGGGCTCGAGTCGCTGCCTGGCGGCGGCGCCGAGGTCTTCAGCGACAGGGTGCAGGGCGATTTGTTCTGGACCAAGGCCGATTCGGAGCAATGGCTCGAGATCGCGGCGACGGCGCACCGGGCGGGNNTGCCGACCAACGCGACGATGCTCTACGGCCATATCGAAAACGCCGAGGAGAAGGCCTATCACCTGGCCCGGNTGCGCGAGGTGCAGGACGAGACCGGCGGCTTCCTTTGCTATATTCCGCTGTCGTTTCACCCCGAGCGCACCGANCTCGAAGACCTGCCTGGCCCTACGGGCTGTCTCGACCTCAAAGAGTTGGCGATNGGGCGGCTGATGCTCGACAACTTCCCGCACGTCAAGACCTTCTGGATCATGAATACCATCGAGATCTCNCAGACCGCGCTGTGGTATGGGGCCGACGATATCGACGGTACGGTGATGGACTACGAGATTACCCGCAAGAGCTTTGAGGCCACCCGTCAGCGGCTGACGCAGGCCGAACTNCTGGANCGCATTGTCGAGGCTGGGCGCAAGCCGGTCGAGCGCGACTCGCTCTACAATGTGGTCGCCGACACCCCGACGCTGCTGGCGGCGGTCGGCTGAAAACTCCATGATCGCCGATATCGCCGAAAAAGTCTACGCCGGGGAGCGCATAACGCGCGACGATGCCCGTCGNCTCTACAAGCACCACAACCTCGCCGAATTGGGCATGCTGGCGCACTGGGTGCGGCTGCAAAAGCACCCCGACCCCATCGTCACCTACAACGTCGGCCGCAATATCAACTACACCAATGTCTGCTGGGTCAAATGCGACTTCTGCGCCTTCTATCGCAAGCCCGGTTCCGCCGAGGGCTACGTGCTGCCGCACGAAGAGATATTCGCCAAGATCGACGAACTGGTGTCCTTCGGCGGCGACGATCCCAAGTCGTGTGAAATATTGATGCAGGGCGGGCTCAATCCCAAGTTGCGCCTCGACTACTACGAAGATCTGTTGTCGCAAATCCGCGACCGCTATCCCCAGGTCCAATTGCANTGCCTATCGGCGACCGAGATCATTTATATAGCGCATCTGTCGAAACTGCCTCTCGANGAGACGATTCGCCGCCTGCGCGACGCCGGTCTCGATTCGATCCCCGGCGCCGGCGCCGAGATCCTCAACGATGAGGTCCGCGATATCATAGGCTTCCGCAAGGATCGCACCGACGAATGGCTCGAGGTGCACAGGGCGGCACATGCGCTGGGAATGAAGACTACGGCGACGATGATGTANGGGCATGTCGAAACGGTGGAGCACCGCCTCGAGCATTTGGAACTCCTGCGCGATTTGCAGGACGAATCGCTAAGCAGGGCGTCGTCGGCAGCGCAGCGGGGGGCTTTCACCGCTTTTATTACCTGGAATTTTCAGCCCGACCACACCGACTTAGGTGCCGACGAGACGCGCTACGCCGGTGCCAAGGCCACTGGCTACGACCATTTGCGCACNGTGGCGGTGGCGCGGCTCTTCNTCGACAATATTCCCAGCTTCCAGGCTTCGTGGGTGACCCAGGGACCCAAGATTGCACAGGTCAGCCTGTGCTACGGGATCAACGACTTCGGCAGCACCATGCTCGAAGAGAATGTGGTTAGCGCCGCNGGGACCAGTCATACCAGTGAGATGAGCCTGGAGACGATGGAGCGGCTGATCCGCGACGCCGGCTTTGCGCCCAGGCGCCGCAATACTCGCTACGAAACCGTTGCCGCGCCCGTGCGGGCCGGCGCTTTGCCCCAGGCCAGCGCTTCGTGAAACCGCGTCTGGGCGCGGTTTCCTATCTCAATACGCGCCCCCTCGTCTTCGCTCTCGAACGCGATGNTTCACCCTTCGCGCTGAGCTATTCGGTGCCGTCGCGCTGCGCCGATGATCTGGCCTGCGGCGCGGTTGATGTCGGCGTGATTCCCTCGATCGAATACGCCCGCAGTACCGAGCCCTACTGTATCGTCCCGGGCATCGGCATCGGCGCGCGCGGCGCGGTGCTGACGGTGCGGCTTTACCATCGCGGCGCAGTGGACAAGATCACCAGCGTGGCACTCGATCTGAGTTCGCGCACTTCGGTGGNGCTGGTGCGGATATTATTGCGCGAGCGATACGGCCTTGATCCCACCTTCATCGATGCCGCGCCCGACCTCGAGGCGATGCTGGCCAGCGCCGACGCGGCCCTTTTGATTGGCGACCCGGTTTTCGCGGCGCTGGACGGGGCGCACAGCAGCCTCGATTTGGGTACCGAGTGGACCGAACTGACCGGTCTGCCCTTCGTCTTCGCCTTCTGGGCTGGTCGCAAAGACGCGCTCGATCCGGTGCTGGTGCGGGCGCTTATTGCGGCCAAGGAGGAGGGTTTGCGCCATATAGACGACATCGCTCGCGCCTACCACGGGGAGCGCCCTGGCGATCTGGCGCTCTACGCGCACTATTTGCGCGAGCATATAGATTTCGACCTCGACGCCGCGGCGCTGGCGGGCCTGCGCACTTTTTACGACCAGGCCGCCGCGCACGGGCTGATCGCCGCGGCGCCNGATTTGCGCTTTTACGCGCTGGAGGACGGCGCATGAATTTGTGGGCGAGCGCGCTGGTCTACGGCCGNATGGTCAAATTTTCGCACAGCATTTTCGCGCTGCCCTTTGCCTTCAGCGGCGCGGCGNTAGCGGCGAAGGAAGCGGGTATCACGCCGCTGCAGATCGGCTGGATCGCGCTGGCGATGGTCGGGGCNCGCAGCGCGGCGATGGGCTTCAACCGCCTGGCCGACCGCCATATCGATGCGGCNAACCCGCGCACCGCCGGTCGCGAATTGCCCAGCGGTCAGGTGTCGCCTGTGGCGGTGGGCTTCTTTGTCGCGCTGTCGAGCGCGGCGCTGGTCTTCGCCGCCTGGAAGCTCAATCCGTTGTGCCTGTACCTCTCGCCGCTGGTATTGGGGGTGCTCTTCGCCTATTCGCTGTGCAAGCGCTTTACCTGGGCCTCGCANCTCGTGTTGGGCTTGAGTCTGGGCGGGGCGCCACTTGGGGCGTGGGTCGCGGTCACCGGCGNTTTTGCCTGGCCACCTGTGCTATTGGGCCTGGCGGTACTGATGTGGGTAGCCGGCTTCGACATCATCTACGCCTGCCAGGATTACGAACACGATGTCGCGGTCGGGCTGTTTTCGATCCCGGCGCGCTTCGGCATCGATCGCGCCCTGAATATCGCCCGGGTCCTGCACCTGTTGGCCGTGGTGGTGATGGTCCTGGTCGGCCATAGCGCGGCGTTGGGCGCCATCTACTGGTTCGGCGTTGCGGCCATTGCCGCGCTGTTGTTGTGGGAGCACCGATTGGTGCGCCCCGACGATCTGACGCGGGTCAATATGGCCTTCTTCAATTTAAACGCGGTCATCAGCGTTTTGTACCTNGTGTTCACCCTGGCCGACTTGCTGGTCCTGGGNGAGCCGACGGCGCTGTGGCGAGCTTCCTGATTTTCATATCCCCTCCAAGCTAAACGAGGCATCGTGAGTACGGATCGAGCCCCTGCCATTTCCTTTGCGGACATTGTCGGCGCAAGCGGCGACGCCATCTACCAGACCCGCACCCGCGCCCCCGGTCCCGACGGCAAGTTACCGCTGACCATTGAGCAGGTCGTCGATGCGCCGAGCGGGCATATTTTCGGCTATAGCCAGAACGCCGGCATGGGCTGGAATCCCGCCGAGTTGGGCCGCGGCGAGTTTCTCATCGTCAGCACCCAGGGCGGGATCCGCGCGCCCGACGGTCGACCGATTGCGCTGGGCTATCACACCGGCCACTGGGAGATCGGCCTGTTGATGGAAGCTGCCGCCGAGGAGATTCATCGCCGCGGTGGCATTCCCTTCGCCGCCTATTGTTCCGATCCGTGCGACGGGCGCTCGCAGGGCACCGAGGGCATGTTCGACAGCCTGCCCTATCGCAACGACGCGGCGATTGTGCTCAGGCGGCTGGTGCGTTCGCTGCCCACGCGCAGAGGAGTAATGGGGGTAGGTACCTGCGATAAAGGTCTGCCGGCGGTGCTCATCGCGCTGGCTGGCACGCCCGAGTTGCCGGTCATCGTCGTGCCNGGCGGGGTGACTCTGCCCCCCGAAGAAGGAGAAGATGCGGGCAAGATCCAGTCGGCGGGGTCGCGTTTGGCACGCGGCGAGATGGCGATCGACGACTTCCAGGTGCTGGGTTGTAAGGCCTGTGCCACGCCGGGNGGGGGATGCCAGTTTTTGGGTACGGCCGCCACGACCCAGGTCGTCGGTGAGGCGCTGGGACTGTCGTTGCCGCACGCGGCGCTAGCGCCCTCGGGNGAGGAGGTCTGGCGCGATATGGCGGTGCGTTCGGCGCGGGCGCTGATCGCGCTGGAGCAGGCGGGGATCCGGTCGCGCGATATCGTTACCGANGCGGCGCTGCACAACGCGATGGTGGTNCACGCGGCCTTCGGCGGTTCGACCAATTTGATTCTGCACGTGCCGGCCATTGCCCACGCCGCCGGGCGCAAGCGGCCCGGAGTCGACGACTGGGATCGCATCAATCGCCAGGTGCCGCGCTTAGTCGATGTATTGCCCAATGGCCCGGAATTCCACGTGACGGTGCGCGCTTTTTTGGCCGGGGGCGTGCCCGAGGTGATGCTGCACCTGCGCCGCATGGGCTTGCTGGAGACCGACGCATTGACGGTGACCGGGCGCACTGTGGACGAGAATCTCGACTGGTGGGCGTCGTCTGAGCGGCGGCGGCTATTCCGCGACAAACTGCGCGCACTGGACGGGGTCGATCCCGACGACGTGATCATGGATCAGGACCGTTCGCGCGCCAAGGGCCTGACCAGCACGGTGTGCTTTCCGGTTGGCAATATCACGCCGGAGGGTTCGGTGGTGAAAAGCACCGCGATTGACCCGTCGATGCTCGATGCCGAGGGCGTCTACCGCCACACTGGACCGGCCAAGGTTTTTACTACTGAGCGCGATACGATCGCCGCGATCAAGGCCGGCAAGATCGAGAAAGGCGATGTACTGGTGATGCTCTCCTGCGGGCCGATGGGCACGGGTATGGAGGAAGTGGCGCAGGTGACCATCGCGCTCAAATACACGGATATCGGCAAGCACGTGGCGCTGATTACCGACGCGCGCTTTTCCGGATTTTCCTCCGGTCCCTGCATCGGCCACATTGGTCCCGAGGCCCTGGCCGGCGGTCCGATCGGCAAAATCCTCGACGGCGACCTTATAGCAATCGAGATCGACTGCCATAAGCTGCGCGGCAAAATCGACCTGGTGGGTTGTGACGGCGAGGAGTTTGGCGCCGCACAAGGCGCACAGGCCCTCGCGGCGCGTCCTCTGCGCGCAGACCTCGCGCCCGAAGGGGAATTGCCCGACGATACCCGCTTGTGGGCGGCGCTGCAGAATGTCGGTGGTGGCACCTGGGGCGGGTGCGTCTACGATGTCGATGCGATCGTCGAGACTCTAGAGGCGGGCCGCAAGGCGCTGCAAAACGGAGGCTCCGCATGAGCCGCAAGCGAATCGTTGTCGCGGTTACCGGCGCCAGTGGGGCCGTCTACGCGGGGCGCTTGTTGCGCGCGTTGCTGGTCGGTGGTCACGAGGTGCATCTGGTGCTGTCGAAATACGGTCGCTACCTGCTGGCCGAGGAATTGGGCTTTGCGCCGGGCAAGGAGAGCGTGCGGGAATTTCTGGCGCGGCTCTACGGCGAAGAGACCGCTGCGGGCGAGTTGCACGAGTACGGCGCCGGGGATCTCGCCGCGACCATCGCCAGCGGTTCGGTACCACTGGACGGGATGGCGGTGGTGCCTTGTTCGGTCAAGACGCTGTCGAGCGTGGCGCGNGGGGCNGCCAATTCGCTGATCGAACGGGCGGCTGACGTCAGCCTCAAAGAGCGGCGGCCGCTGGTGCTGGTGGTGCGCGAGACGCCGCTCAATTTGATCCAATTGCGCAATATGGTCGCGGTGGCCGAAGCCGGGGCGGTGGTACTGCCGGCGATGCCGGCCTTTTACCAGCAGCCGCAAACCTTTGACGATCTCGGCGACTTTATTGCCGGCCGCGTCTGCAATATCCTGCAGATCAAGCACCAGCTCTTTCCCGCNTGGGAGGGCNCGCAAGCACAAAAATAAAAATGCCCATGGCCCAGGGGAGCAGGCCACAGGCATCTGTAGAGTGGAGCGCCCATGGCCCAGGGGAGAGGGCCACAGGCGCTCGCGGGGAGAATTTCCGAATTATCGCATGTAAAACCGGGCCGCCATTTGGTAATTAAGTGGGATCCGGGAGCTGCATCTGCGCGAGGAGCGGCAGATGGCAGAGGAGGGGAGGTCCCGCCCCCGGATCCCCAGACAAGAGGACTAAANCTGTCTGCTGTGTCCTATCGCAAGGGCTGTGCCAGCCGGCGTGGNTTAGTAATGCCCTGTATTGTATCTATTTGTTAATAATCAATATAGAACAATATATTTTTTNTAAAAAACTATGTGGTATTACATGTTTTTTTGTAGGACTTATCCGCGTATATAGGGCGNGCGAATGCCGCGGATACAAGATCTAGAGCTGCTGGAAGGATTGTNGTTTTACAAAGGGGAAAATTTGTCGGGCCGANCGGCAAAAACTTCCCCTGGAAGCTATAAATTGCCGCTAAATGGGTACANATNCGAGGAATTTATCTGTAATAGAAAGATTAAGCACTGATTGGGCGGCACAATGTGCCGGATCAGTCGAGNGTGCGCAGATGGGGGCGGAAGAAAGTGCGCGGCAGCATNCCCTCGAGAAGTCGCCCTTCCTCTTTGACGAGGGCGCGGCAGGTCGTCCAGGGGCCGAAGCGGCACAGCACTTCGCCCTTGNGGTCGGGCGGCGGATCGAGGTNGACGGGTTGGCCCTGGAATAGCGTCTGGATTTGCTCCCGGTTGAGATCGACGCTGGGGCCCTGCAGCAGATGGCCCCACAGCGCGACGGTCTGCTGGGTGAGGTAGTGATAATCCTTGTGACGCCGGGCGACCCGCATGCCGGCGCGCACGAAGTAGGGCAATTGTCGTTGCAGNGCCGGGCCCAGGGCCGGTTGCAAGCACAGATGGCGGTGGCTCAGCGTAAAGGCCTGGTCGGGCGGACAGGGCAGTTGGCCCTGCCAGCGCTCTTCGATGGCTTTTTTTGCCGCAGTGGCCGCAGGGTCGTGGATTGTCTCAGCAGCCCAGGTTGCGGCGTCGGCTTCGGGGTGTGGATTAGTGGTCGGCACGCGCTTGGATAAATGGGCGATGAACGCGCCTTCGGTATCGTGGCGGTGGGGCCAGACGCGGACGCAGCGGGAGAATTCGGCCGGGAATTGCGCGGCCTGGTCCGCGGGCAGAGGCGGATATTCGACGCCGTCGATGGCGCGGATTTCGACCTCGGCGCCAAAGCGGCGCAAAAGGCCGAGGACTACGTGCTCGTTCTCTTCCAGGGACAGCGAGCAGGTCGAATAGACCAGCGTACCGCCAGGGCGCAGCATGTGGTAGGCGGCGCGCAATAGGCCGGTCTGTTGCTGGGCCAGGCGTGCGGCGTCTTGGGGCGACCAGTAGTTGAGCATATTCTGGTCCTTGCGCACGATGCCGTCGCCAGAACAAGGAGCATCGACGAGGACGCGATCGAAAAAATTGTGGAAATAGCGTGCCAGCATNGCCCCCGGCGCCCGGGTCAAGGCGTAGTTGACGACGCCGCAGCGCTCGAGATTGCCGACCAGNGCCGGGATGCGCTTGTGCTGGATTTCATTGGCTATGAGCAGACCGCTATTGTGCATTCGCGCGGCGATCTGAGTGGTCTTGCCGCCTGGGGCGGCGCAGAGATCGAGGACGCGTTCGCCGGGGCGGGGCGCCAGCACTTCGACGGCCAGCATCGGCGCCACGGCCTGGATGTAATAGGCGCCCATGGCGTGTTCGAGCATCTGGCCGAGGCCCTTTTCGCTCTCGGGAAATACGAAGGCGTCGCCGCACCAGGGCACGGCGCGGCCGAGCCGGTGCAAATGGGGCAGCAGGCGGTGCGATTGGGCTTGCAGGGGGTTGATGCGCAGCGAGGCCGGAGGCGGTGTTTGCGAGCAGTCGTAGAACGCCCGGCGCTCGTTTTCGTCGGGGAGCAGACGGCCGATATGCTCGAGTAGCAATTGCAGTTTGGCCGGGTCGAACGCTTTGCGCGCCGCCGCGTTTCTGTCTTTATTCATGCAANCATTAATTCTATAGATACCTTATAGATATAGCAAGGAGCATGGACGCCGAAAGCTGTTTTATCGTCAGCGATTTACACCTGGGATCGGCTTATTTTCACCACCGTAATTTCCTGGCCTGGCTCGATGCCTTGCCCGTGGGCGCCCAATTGGTACTCAACGGGGATATTATCGACGAGCCGCGCCGCCCGCTGCCCGACGAGCANCGGGCGGTGCTCGAACGCCTGGTGTGCGAATCGCACAAACGCCCGGTAGTCTGGGTGTACGGCAACCACGACGCCGAGTTTGAATTGGCCGCGAGCGGCCAGATCCAATTCGTCGATAGCTGGGAGATCGAGCGGCGTTTGCTNATCGTTCACGGCGATCGGCTCGACAAGCTGATGCCCAAGCACGGGTTTTTCAAATGGCTCTTCCGCCGNTTCCACCGGCTGCGCGTTGTGCTTGGTTTTCAGAATGTACACGTGGCCGAATACGCCAAGCGCTGGCGGTTTTTCTACCGGGTGCTCAACGATCATGTGGCAAAAAATGCCCTGCGCGCCGCTCGCCAGCAGGGTTTTGCCGCCGTCGTCTGCGGCCACACGCATGCGGCGATGGACCTGGAGCACCAGGGCTGCCGNTACTTCAATACGGGTTCCTGGACCGAGGTGCCGCTGCACTTTCTCGAAGTCGCGCCCGATCGCATCGCACTGCGGACATATGAAGAGAACTCCGTTTAATATCGCATGGCTGGCCTGGGTCGTCCTGGCGGCNTCTGGTGCGGCAGCAGAGGGAGCCTTTGTCTGGCCGTTGCGGCTCGATCCGGCGCTNTCTTCGACCTTCGGCGAATCGCGCGCCACNGCCTTCCACGCCGGCATAGACGTCAAGACCTGGGGTAAGACCGGCTACGAGGTCCAGGCTTGCGCCGACGGCTACATCTGGCGGGTCAGGACCTCGCCCTGGGGTTATGGGCGGACCGTTTANCAGAAGTTGCCTGANGGTCGCACCGCTGTCTACGCCCATCTCGACCGCTTCGCNCCCCANNTCGCNGCGCGCGTGTTGCAGGCGCAAAGGCAGGGCGGGCGCTATAGTGTGGACCTCTATTTCNACNAGGGCGCAGTGCCGGTTCGGGCCGGCGAGGTCATCGCCTGGAGCGGCCAGAGCGGCGCCGGTCCACCCCATTTGCACTTCGAGTTGCGCGACCCCGACAATGTGCCGGTCAATCCTCTGTTGCATGGTTTCGCCGTCGCCGATAGCATCGCCCCGACCATCCAGCGCGTGGCCATCACGCCCTATGGCGGCAGCGCCGTGGTCGCTGGCGGTCACGATCCACACGTGGTTGGCGTGCGCTATGCGCCCGAGCGAGGTGAATTTGCGGCTGCTGAGCCGGTGCAGGTTTTTGGCTGGGTGGGTATCAGCGCGCTGATGTACGATCGGGCCGATGCGGCGCCGAACAAACTCGCGCCCTATCGCGCGGCGCTTGAGGTCGACGGGCGCCCGGTTTTCGCCGCGCGCTACCACCGGGTCTCTTACGACGACAGGCACCAGGTATACCTCGATCGCTCGCTGGTGGCGTATCCGGGGGGGAGCAGCCGATTTTTCAATTTGTGCCGCTTGCCCGGCAATCGGCTCGGTTTTTACGAGGGCCGCGGCAGCGGCTTGTTGCAGACGGGCAAGGGCGCGTTGGGCAAGGGATGGCACGAGGTGGTGGTGCGGGCGGCCGATATCAATGGCAATCAGAGCCTGGCCCGGTTGCGGCTGCTGGTCGCCGATCCGCCGCAGATCGCCCGGGCGCGGATCGCCTACGAGGCCGACGGCGCCTATCTAGAAGCGGCGGTGTCCGACCCCGACGACCCGGTAGTTGCCGTCGAGCTAGCGAGCTCTATAGACGGCGAGACCTGGCGCGAGATCGACCGGCGGCAGAGTCGGCACGGCGAGGTCAAGTGGCGGATCCATCGCGCCGCGCCCTACTGGCGGATACGCGCCGTCGATCCGGCCGGCGCCGAGTCGGTTGTGGTCTGTCGCAGCGCCGACCCGGAGCAGGAGGCAGCGCCGACCTACGAATTGGAGCGGCGGCCGCATCGCGATTTCGTCGAGCTGGTCATGCGCTACGATCGCGTGCCCGATGCCGCGCCGCTGGTCCGCGCCGGCAAGCGGCGGCTCGATCCGCGCCAAGCCAATCCGCGCGAATACCGGGCGGTGGTGCCGCTCAAGCCCGATACCTTGGCGCAAATGGCCGTTGCGGTGCAGGCACGGGGTGCGGAGCCAGCACGGCTCGCGCTCGATTTGCAGGTGGTGCGTCCGGGGACCGAACAGGATTTGCTATACCACGACGGCGCCGTGCGCCTGAGCTTGGCCGCCGCCAGTGCCTATGCGCCCTTCTTCCCGCAGGTGGTGGCCTTTGTGCCGGATGTGCCGGGCCTCCTGGTCGCCGCTGGTCCGGGCTATGCCCTCGGTCCCGAGTTTAGCTTCGACCGCAAGGTGGAGTTGAGTTTGCGCTACGACGGCGTGGGCTTGCCGGCGGACAAGCTGGGGGTCTACCGGGAGGTCGGCGCGGGCAAATGGGCGCTGGTAGGCAATGATCTCGAGGGGCGGCGGGTGAGCGCCAGGCTGCGGCGGTTGGGCCGCTATGCGCTGATGGCCGATCTGGAGCCGCCGGTCATCGACGGGCTGATGCCGCAGGCGGGGGCGGTGGTTGGCGCTCGGCCGCAGATTGGCGCGTCTCTTGTCGATGCCGGGGCGGGCATCGGGCGCGAGGAAGATATCGAACTGCTGCTCGACGGCCGGTTGCTGATCGCCGAATATGATCCCGACGCCGACCGCATCCAGGGCATGCTGCTCGACGACCTGGCGCCGGGGCCGCACAGTCTGCTACTCAAGGTGCGGGACAAGAGCGGCAACGTCGCCGAGGCGCGCTCGGACTTTGAGGTGCGCTAGCGCAATTCCACCGGGGCGCCATTTTGTGTTAGAGACGCCTGTGCCGTCTCTAAGACCCGCACCACCCGCAGGCCATCTCGGCCGTCGCTGAGCGGTGTTTTGCCCTCTCGCACGCAAGCGGCGAAATGCTCGCATTCGAG
>PBOD01000061.1 GCA_002724215.1 Gemmatimonadota bacterium
CCCGCCAATCGGGCGACCTCCGCGCCGACGTCACCGTCTGCACCGTCAACGCCTGGGCCAACTCGCTCCTGGCCCGCGTCGACCAACCCCTGCCCGCCCGCAACTTCGTCCACGAGCGCTTCGTCACCAAACCCTTCGACCGCGCCCCGCAACTACCCGCCGTCAACGACGACGCCACAGGCGTCTACTACCGCCCCACCGAAACCAACGCCCTGCTCCTCGGCTCCGGCGCCGTCGAGCCCGAGCAGGTCAATCCCGACCCCGATTTCGACCTCGCCCAACTCTCGCCCACCCCCGAGAGCCTGCCCTTTATCCTCGACGCCGTCCGCGACCGCCTGCCGTTAATGCACGACGCCGAAATCGACTATCATCGCGTCGGCCTGGTCAGCTACCCCATCGACTTCCTGCCCAACATCGGCCCAATCGCCGCCCTTCCCGGCCTCTACCTGGGCACCAACTTCTGCTCCGGCGGCTTCGGCCACACCCCCATGGCCGGCCGGCTCCTGGCCGAATACATCATAGACGGCCAGACCACCTTCGATGGCAGCGACTTCGCCCCCGACCGCTTCGCGGACTTCGACACCAAAACCTACCTGACCCAGGACATCACCTACAACGGCATGATCGAAACCCACGCCGCACAATCCAGGGGCTTCGTCCGCAAAAAACATTAAAACAGGGGTAGAGCGCTCCCCCCATTCTTCCCTATACTCTCCATATTATTTTCCAACAAGATTATCACAACGTCCGCAGGGGAGATTGAGGGGATCTCCGTAGCGGTTGTGCCTCCGATTTCACAGGATTGTGACATCGGAAAAGGCACCCCTCGGAGCCAGACCAGGGATGGCCTGGCGAGAATGAGCGAAGGAGATCCCCTCAATCTCCCCGCCCAACCTCGAGAACCACCCCATGATCATCGACTCCCACGCCTATTGCTTCCAACCCGGCAACCACCCCGCCGGCTTCCCTAACGCCGCCGAACACCTGGCCTGGATCCAAACCTCCCAGGGCCTGCACCACCAGCCCGCCTGGAATATCAAAGACCGCACCCCCGCGCCTTCAGATGGCCTCGGCGACGAAGCCCCCTTAGACTGGAGCCAACTCCCCGACGTCGACTTCCGCATCGACGACCAGTGCGGTCGCGTGGTCTGGACCATCGACGGCACAGACCGCACCAAGCAATTCTACCCACCCAACCTCCGCAACCTCGAATACACCCCGCACAGCCTAATAGCCGAAATGGACTACTGCGGCGTCGATCTCGCGCTGATCCACACCAATCCCATGCTCGGTCGCGACACCGCCTTTCTCGCCGAGTGCGTAAAGGCGTATCCCGACCGCCTGCGCTCAATGGCACCGGTCGATGAATGGCGCATTCTCGACGAGACCGACGCCGTTGTCGCCGAGCTGCACGAGGCCATCGTCGACCGCGGCCTGCACGCTATCAAATTCAACACCCGCCCGGCCTACAAGCGCAGCACTCAGGCCTGGGACGACGGCCCCTACCGGCCCTTCTGGGAAGCGGCCACCGCCCTCGGCGTGCCCATCTTCTTCACCATGGGTACCGGGCCGGGCAGCGCCGCCGGCGCGACCTCCGGCGCCCAGCACCGCCAGGGCTGCCTCGACGAGCACGATATCCTCATCCGCTGGATGGAGCGCTATCCCGACGCCACCATCAGCCTGACACATGGCTTCCCCTGGCGCGTATTTGTAGAAGGGGACACCATCGAGCTGCCCGACGGCATCTGGACGCCCTTCCAAAACCCCAAACTCAGTCTCGAGGTCTGCTTCCCGGTGCGCATCGGCGACCTCTTCGACTTCCCCTATCGCGAGGTCCAGCCGACGCTGGAGTTGATGGTCGAGCGCATCGGCGCCGATCGCCTGCTGTGGGGCACCGACATGCCCTTCCAGAACCGCTTCAGTACCTACCGCCAGTCGCGGGATTGGCTCGAGAAGTACTGCGACTTTCTCAGCGCCGAAGACCTGGCGTTGATTATGGGCGGCAGCGCGCAGCGCGTCCTCGGCCTCTAAGGAGCATCCACTGTGAAAATTACCGAAATCAAAGCCACCATCGTCGAGGGTTCCTATCCCTGGGTCTACTTTCGCGTCCTGACCGACGAGGGCCTCTACGGGCTGGCCGAAGCCTATCCCGTGCGCGGCGTGATCGAGGTCGTGCAGCGCCAACTCGAAGAGCATCTCATTGGCCGGGACCCGCTCGCCATCGAGCCGCTCTACAACTACCTGCTCGAACGCACCCCCGGCCAGTCGACCGGCGGCACCACCCTGGCGGCGATCAGCGCGATTGAGGTCGCGCTGTGGGATATCAAGGGCAAGGCACTGGGCGTACCTGTCTATCAGCTACTCGGCGGCGCCTATCGCGACCGGGTGCGGCTCTACGCCGACGTCGGCCACGGCACCCATATGGAGGACACCACCCAGGCCTGGGCCGATCGCGCCNGGGAGGGCCGGGACGACGGCTTTGCGGCGATCAAATTCGACATCGACCACTCGGCCGACGAACACAATCTCGACCCGGTCAATCGCGGCCTGAGCCTGGGCGAGCTCGACAAAATGGAATCGCTGATGGCCGCCGCGCGCGAGGCGGTCGGCCCCGGGCTAGACATCTGCGTCGACTGCCACGGCCTCTACAATGTCCGCGACGCGCTGTTGCTGGCCGAGCGGCTGGCGCCCTACAATTTGATGTTCCTCGAAGACCCGGTCCCACCCGAAAACATCGAGGCCATGGCCAAGGTCACCGCCGGCACCCCGATACCGATCTGCACCGGGGAATTTTTGCACCGCCGCGANGGCTTCCGCCCGCTGATNGAAAGCCAGGCCTGCGATATGCTNCACATCGACGCCGCCAGCACCGGCGGGTTGTGGGAAGCTAAGAAGATCGCCGATCTGGCCGACCTCTACTACATGCCCTGCGCTTTCCACAATATCGTCTCGCCGCTGGGGCTGGCAGCCACAGCCCATCTCGCCGCTGCCGTCCGCAACCTCCACACCATGGAACTGCCCTATCACGCCGACCAGGTGCCCTGGCGCTGGGACATTATCCAGGCGGACGGGCCGCTTATAGAGGATGGCTACTTCAACGTGCCACAGGGCCCGGGACTCGGCGTCGATCTCGATGCAGATACCGCCCGCGCCCACCTGCGGCCGGGGTATACATTTTTCGAATAGGGAGCATCATGAACTGGGAAATCAAAAAACGCGGCCGCGTCACGTATTATCGCAAGAAGACCAACGACGTCTTTTCCGACCTCGTCGTCGAGGAATTGGACAACGGCGATCTCAAAATCCGCTTCGTCGGCATGACCGGCGCCATCGCCGCCAGCAACGAACTGGAATTAGAAGACATCGCTCGCATGGACCCCGCGCGCGAGATTCCCCGGATCTTCGACACCTGGGAGATGTACGTCCGCGAGGCCGGCCTTTGCGACTCGCTGGCCGAGCTCGACTTTCTCGAAGTCCACTCCTTCGGCGCCGCGCCCAAGGAGCCCAATCCCATCACCGAGCCCGAGAAATACGCGGCCGAGAAAAAGCGTATTCGCCAGGACTATGCCCGGGCCTACGCCAACTACTGGAAAGAGAAAATGCCCGACAACGGCCTGCCGGTGCGCTTTACGGTCTACCTCGAAGAATTGCCCGACGTCGATGCCAGCTACGAGTTCGGAGCGGTGGCGCTTTTGCAAAAGGCATGACAGTGGTACCCGCCGCGCTCATGCCCCCAGGATCCCCTACTTCAGGCCTCGCTCGGCACGGCCACCGCCACCGTCCTCGGCGCCAGCAGCCTGCGCCTCAACGGCCTGACCAGCTTCCACCTCGACGAGGGCCCCGACTTCGCCTGGCTCAATATCTACCGCGCCCTGGCCGACCACCGTCGAGATCTTCGGCACAGAAGGGGCCATCAGCCATCGCGAGATAACCCGGCTGACCGATGGCGGCTACGAGCGCGAAACCGTTGACGCCGACCCCTATTTTCCGCATAGTGGCAATATGGGTTTGTATTTTTATCACGAGATTGAGCATTTCGCCCACGCCATTTCGGTCGCAGTCGCACCCGCGCCCGACACCCGCCAGCAACCCGAAAATCAGGCCTACAGCAACTAACCGAAGGAGCATCCCATGCACGTCGGCACCCAGCAGTTCAGCACCTCCGACGAAGACCTCGAATACCTCGCTCGCCACGGCGTCTTCAACAAAAACGAGAACAATTTCACCTTCCACCGCGACTATGGTTGGGATGTCGCAGAGCTGATCGCCAAAAAGGAGCAGTGCGCCCGCTTCGGCATCGAGATGGAAATGGTCGCCCTGCCGATGGCGCAGTTCAACACCGGCGGCGAGGGCGTGCCGCACTTTATGCAGGGCGAGTACGAGGAGGGCGACAGGGAAATCGAGCTGATCATCAATATGGTGCGCCAGGCGGCCGAGGCCGGCATTCCGGCGATCAAGTACTATCTTTGCGCCCTGGAAAACCAGCGCACCGCGAGCATCCCACCAGGCCGTGGCGGGTCGATCTACTCGACCTGGGATCTCGAGCAGGCCGACGCCGACACCCCGCGCTACGCCGAGCCTGTCACCGCGGAGGAAAACTGGCGCCGCATCACCTATTTCTTAGAGCGCGTAATTCCGGTGGCCACCGAGTGCAAGGTGCGCATGGCCTGCCACCCCTGCGATCCCTGGCTGCCGCCCGGCTTCAAGGGCGTCGATCGGGTGATGGGCGGCTTCGAGGGCTTCAAGCAATTCATCGAAATCTGTCCCAGCGACTATCACGGCGTCAATCTGTGCCTCGGCTGCATGGCCGAGAGCGTCGAGGACCCCCTCAACGAAGTACCCGACATCATCCGCTACCTGGGCTCGCGCAACAAAATTTTCCTGGTGCACTTCCGCAATATCGTCGGCAAGCGCAACAAATTCCAGGAGGTCTGGCCCGACGAAGGCGTGATGAATATGCACCGCAACATGCAGGCTTTAAAGGAAGTCGGCTACCCGCACATGTGCGTGCCCGACCACGCGCCGGGGCACAAAGATCCCGACGCCATGCGCCAGGGCTGGGCCTATGAGTTCGGGTACATACAGGCGATGATCCAGGCGACGATGGACGAAACCGCGTACCCATAGACCGCCGTAAAGCACCGGGCCTTTCTCGCTCGGGCCGCGGTCATACAGGCCCGCAGCTTCCCATCGCGAATGGGCTTGACGCGTATGGCGTAGCCCGGACAGCACCCCGGTAGACTAAAGCGTGCGTTGAGCTACAGGCAGCTTGCATAGCAAGACTCACCGTCGATCCACCCATCACCAGGAAGACGCCATGTCCACTCCGCCCCCCTTTAAAATGGCCATGTACCTCCCCGAGCTCGGCCTCCCCTTCTCAGCAGCCCTCCCCGTAGCCGCCGAAATCGGCGCCAAACACATCTGGCACAACTTCTCCGAAACCCGCGACGAGAAATCTCTGGTCGATATGAGCGACGCCGAAATCGACGCCATGGCCGCCGAAGTCAGATCGCACGGCCTGGAACTCTTCCTCATTCTCGCCGGTGCCCACTTCAAACAGATTCACCTCGCCGACCTCGACCTCGACACTTTACAAGACCACCCCGACTTTCGCCGCCAATTCGACGCCCTGGTCCGCTGTATGGAAGTCGCCAAGCACCTCGGCATCCCCGCCGTCAATGCCTTCACCTTCGCCTGGCCTGGCGAATACACCGCGCAGAAACCCACCTGGCCCATGCGCTGGCTGACCCGCGGCGGCCATATCGCCCCGGTCGATATGGACAAACTCGTCAAAGCCTTCTCGCTGGTCGCGCAAAAGGCCGAGGACTACGACATCGATGTCGCACTGAGCATGATGTGCTGGAATTACACCAATACCACGGGGAACTTCCGCCGCGTCGTCGAAGCCGTCGGCTCCCGGCGGCTCAAGGTCATGTGGGGACCAGCCGACAACACCAACTGCGGCGAGTCGGATGTCGCCAGCGCCGGTTTCTACAACGTGCGGCCCCACCTCTACGGGCTGCACATCAAGGACCTGCGCGTCAACGACGGCCTGGCCCTCGACTTCGACTACTGCCCCATCGGCGAGGGCGATGTCGACTACCCGACCGTGCTCGGAAACCTCCGCGACCACAACTGCGATGTCTACTTATCGGTCGCCACCCACTTCGTGCCAGCCAGTGGCGACCGGGTCGAGGCGATGCGCATCAACTACGATAATTTGCGGCAGCTCATCGCGCAGATATGAGTTGAAAAAACGCGCTCTTGCGCACGGTGGGGTAGCGATGAGCTGCTCTCGAGTAACCGCTAATGGCCTGATCGCCACCGTCGCCGAAAGCGATCAGGCATCGCGGCCCAACCATTGGCGACCGCCCCTATTCGCCATATCTTGACCCTGCATTCGCGGAGGAAGACGCACATGGATCTTGAGACTTTTGGCCTGGGCGGTCTGCCGCTCCTGGGCCAGGCCCGCACCCGCTCGGTCTGCCCCGAAAACCCCACCGGCAAAAAGGGCCAGGGCGGTATGGCGGTGCCATCGGACGACCTGCCCTTCAGCGACGCCGCCAGCGATCTGGGCCAGGGCTGGAAGGTCAATCCCTTCCACAAGGTGGCCGCCGGAGAGACGCTGACCATCATGGACGTCGAGGGGCCGGGCGTCA
>PBOD01000007.1 GCA_002724215.1 Gemmatimonadota bacterium
GAGAAGGGCCGATAGCAGCAAACCGGCACCGGTGCCCATTTCCAATGCCCGGTCCGCCCGAGCCGGCAACAGGTCGAGCGCGACTTGGCGATAGACGCTGCCGTTGATGCAGTGGTACTGCAGCTGGTCGGGATCCTCAATATTGTCGAAGAAGGTTCGCGTCTGCTCGCGACGCCGCTCGACGACCGCCTCCAGCCCCTGTAGATCCTCGCTGTAAAAAGCCAGCCCGTCCTCGTGGCGTTGCAGCCAATCCAATACGTCGGCGACCAGTAGGTCGGCATCGGCCCCGCCGCTGCTCTGGTAGTATATCCAGGTACCCTCGCGACGGCTGGTGACCAGCCCCGCCTCGGCCAGAATCTTCAAATGGCGCGACACCCGGCTCTGCCCCATGTTGAGAATCCCGATCATCTCATTGACATTGAGCGAGCCGCGCACCAATAGCCGCACCATGCGCAGGCGGGTCTCATCGGCCAGAGCTTTGTGGATTTTGAGCAGATTCGTCATGCGATCTAAATGATTATAGCATCAATATCTATAAATGTCAATATCAAGATTTATTGATATGTAGACCNGCGGCCCCTGTCTGCCCCATGCGAAACNTCTTGTATATTGGGTCGCGGATTCAATCCCATCGTCCACCCNCCACGCGTATGCCCCCGTGCGCGGTACGCCGTGCGAGTCGATTCCGCGCACATTGGCCCCCACCAAAACCTCCGCCGCCATCGCCGCGTGCTCCGACGGCATCCCCAACCCCTCACATACNCGTGCAGTAAAGTGCCGCCGCAGCTCGGCCTGCCCGCAGGAATCGTCGTCCCCGCTAAAAATATCGATCTCTATTTGGTTGCCCTCTCTTCTTTCTCCGGCTAATTTGACCCCTATCAAAGGAGGTGTACTNATGCGCATCATCGCCATCGGCTGCGAATATTCCGGCGTCACCACCCTGCTCGACGGACTCCACGACTGGGGCCAGGAGCACGGCGTCAACTTCCACATGGACGACCACTTCACCATCCCCGACGCCTACCATCTATCCACAGAGGAACAGCATGCAATGCTCGACATGCTCCCGGCGATCAAGGAGCGCTTCCAGCGTTTCCAGATCGTCTACCACGTTCGCCTGATCAACAACTACGAGCACATCCTTTTAGGCGGCTTCCACCTCGAAGAAGAAGTCTATGGCCCGCTCTACTACTACCCCGGCCTGACCGTCAGCGATACGCGCAAATACGAAANCGAAATGCCCGCCGACGCGATTTTGGTCCACCTCNACGCCCGTCCCGAAGTCATCGAAAAACGCCTCGCNNANGCACCGCACCCCCACACCATCATCCAAAAAGACCACATTCCCAAACTCCTCGACCGCTTCGCCTCGGAATACCGCCAGTCCTGGATCCACCACAAGATCGAAATCGACACCTCCGACCTCACNCCCGACCAATTGCTAGCGACTTTCTTCAACAAAGCCGCGCCCCATTTCAACACCCGCGACGCGCTCTTCCTTTTACAACAAAAAGGGGATTAACGACACTCTCCAATCGTCGGGCTACAAGAGACGGGACCCATATCCGCAGCTAGAGGCGGAGGGCATCCGGTAGCNGCTGGTGCCCCATATTGCACAGGATGTGAATCTGGAAGACTGCCTCCCGGTGGACGTAGGGATGCCCCCCGCGTCCACCGTCCAACCAGCGGTCCCTAATTAGCAGACCCATCTCTTTCCCCGTCACCCGCATCCCGGAGCCTCTCCCATGCTCACCCTCACCGACGCAGGCATCATCGACCACAACCCCTCCCACGGTGCCTACATGCCCACCATCGTCCCGCTATCCGACGGCTCCTTNATCGCCAGCCAGCACGTCGGCTCCAGCCTCGGTGCCAACGACTGCGCTATCGAGATCCTCCGCTCCTCCGACGGCAAAACCTGGCGCAACGAGGGCAGCATCCACGGCGCGGAGCATCCGCACGACGGCTTCTCCTACCGCGGCCCCAGAATCAGCGTCGTCGCAGACGGCCGCCTGGTGATGACCGCCACCCGCTTCGAAACCACCACGGGCGTATCGAAGATAGGCACAGNGCAAAGCGATGCAGCTCAGCTCTTCGACCCNGACTCCGAAGCCNTGCAGCGCCCCGAGATGCTGCTCTACTACTCCAACGACCAGGGGCGCACCTGGTCCGAGCCGCGCATCGTGCCCGTCGATCTGCCGCCCGATAAATACACCTGCAACGGCGCCGGCTCGCTGACNCAGTTCGCCCCCGACCGCTGGATGTATCCCCTNGAGACCTGGAAGCCCGAAGGCTATCANNGNCCGCCCGACCAGAAGGCCGCCGCGGTCTTCTCCGCCGACCAGGGCCAGACNTGGGGCGAATTCACCCCCATCGCCGACGACGAGAGCGGCCGCATCCTGTGGTGGGATCTGATGAACGCNCTCTTGCCCGACGGCCGCGCCTACACCCTGCTATGGTCCCATCTCTACGGCACCTCTGAAGACCTCGTCAACCACTGGACCCTCTCGCATGACCAGGGCCGCACCTGGTCTGAGCCGCAGCCGACCAACCTGCGCGGCCAGGTCTGNACCCCGATCCCGCTGGCCGACGGCCGCCTCGCTGCCATCTACAACTTCNGCCACGATCCCCACGGCATNCGCGTGGCGCTGANTGAAGACCTGGCGACCTTCGATACCGAGCGCGAGTTGGTAGTTTTTGATGCCGGCACCGAAGCCACCCTCGGCGAACCCAGCCACCAAAACTTCCTCGCCGAACACATGCTCATCGCCTTCGGCAAACCCGGCGGCATCCAGCTTGGCGACGGCGACCTGCTGGTCTACTTCTGGTGTACCACCCAGGGCGTAACGCACACCCGCTGGGCNCGGCTGAGCGTGGATTGAGCGGNGCGNTNATGCCGACCTCNNCCTTGCAACCCGCCGCACATCGCCGCGCAGNCGCATTCTACTGCGCGACATCTNACNTCCTTTAAAANCATCTCTATCNCAAANAAAANCGCCCGCAATCCGGACGGCTCGTCNCCTGTTTACTCCAATCTAACTCGATCGGTCTCTTGTCCTGGCGCGCGGAGCCCCGCAGCGCATTAGCCACATTCACCCCCTCACAAGCGTCATGACTCAGTTCCCCCCACCTCTGCCTCCAACCGCGCAATCAATTTTTCCACCGACTGCAATCCCCGGCTATCGTCTCCCACCTCCAGATAAAACCCCCGGGCCCGCTGCAAGGTATCCAGCGCAGACTCCACGCGCCTTTGGCGAGCCAGCAGCGAGCCGATATTGGTCAGCGCCCGCGCCTGACCCATCACATTGCCGGCCCGCTCGTGTATTCTGAACGCCTCGTCGTAATTTTCCTGCGCCGCGTCCAGTTCGCCCTGGCGAAAGTGNACATTGCCCATATTGACCATCGCNCTGGCNTCGCCGAGGGCGTCGCGANCCGCNCCGTGCAACGTGGAGGCNCGCGCGTAGGCCTCGAGTGCGCCCTCGTAGTCTTCCTCCTTAAAACGCACATTGCCCATATGGGTCAGCACGTGCCCCTGCCCCAGCGCGTTGCCCAGTTCCTTGTGGATCGCTAACGCCTGCTGAAAATATTCCAGCGCCTCGGGAAACTCGTCGCGGCACGAGTGCGCATACCCCATGCAACCCAGCGCCGCCGCCCGCCCCGGCTCACTGCCCGTCTCTTCGTACACCGCCAGAGCGCGCTCCCCGCTCTCCAGCGCCGCCTCCCCCCGGCCCAGGTGCGCCTGCGCCTGACCGGTGTTTACGAGCGCGTCGCCCAAACCGCGCCCGCCGCCCAAAAGCTCATGGTGACGCTGCGCCTCGCGATAAGCGCCTAGCGCGTCCACCAATTTGCCCTGCCGCGCGTGCAACGCGCCCATATTGAGCAAAAAGGCCGCCTCGTATTCGCGGCTGCGCTGCCTTTGCGCCTGCGTGTATCCCATCGTCAAAGCTTCCCTGGCCCCCTGAAAATCGGCGATGCTAAGCAGCGCCGCGGCCAGGTTGAGATCGGCCGCCAGCGACTCTTCGCTATCGACCGAATTGCGATAGGCCACCGCCGCTGCCTCGTAGTCGCCGCCCTGGAAATGGACTTCACCCGCGGCGAAGTGCCGCCCCGCCTCGCTGTCGATAGCGCGCCCCAAGGCACTCGCCGTCGCCCGCTGCAACATGATGCCCTCCGGTCCCAGACCCGACACCAGGGGGTTTTCGTCATCGCGCTGCGCCAGATGGCGCAGAACCGCATAGAGCGCCCACGCCAGCACCGCCACTAACGATAGCGGCACCAGCGCCCCGGCGAGATAATCCANCCCCGCAAACTGCGACAGGCCGATAACGGCGCCAACCAGCGCGCTGAACANCAGCGCCAGATATAAGGNGAAAGTATGAATGCTTATGTGCGGCACGGTGCGCGTTCCGTCTTTACTTGGTGCAGAGGCCCCTCTATCTTACTAAAAATCACGGGGGATTGCTAAGGCCATCTNATCGANACTATTCGCACGAAATTCCGGCCCGATAAAAAGCGCGTGGGTTTCGNCGACCGAACGACTTTACCCATTCTTTAAAAACCGCCGCCGAGCCCACCCGTTCGGCGGCGGTTTTTTATCCCCTGCGCTTAGTGGAGCAGACAAATGCCGCTTCTTCCCGCCGCTCACACCACAGGGATTAAAGGAGAGCCATTGTGAAAATACAACTCGCCATCACCGACGACGCCATCGACCGCTGTTTCCCGGTCATGGCGCAATTGCGCCCACATCTGGCACGCGAGAACTTCGCAACCCAGGTCCGCCGCCAGCGGGCAGGCGGCTACCAGTTGGCCTATCTCGAAGATGGCGACACAATACACACCGTGGCCGGCTTCCGCGTCGAAGAAAAACTCGCGCACGGGGTCCACCTCTACATCGATGATCTAGTTACCGACGCGCAGGCGCGCTCGGGCGGCTACGGCGCAGCCATGCTCGCCTGGCTCACCGANTTCGCGCGGGAACACGGCTGTGCTTCGCTCGCGCTCGANTCAGGCGTACAGCGNGGNCGGGCGCACCGCTTTTACTGCACNCGCGGNCTGCAAATAAGCAGTTANCGCTTCCAACAGGCNTTGGCCTGAGCAAANCAGAAGGANCGCTGNTTTNAGCCCCACCGCCACAGCGTCGCCGCCGTCCCTCCGAGAATCCATTNCCGCTCCTCCNCGCTCAGTTCGATCGCCGCGGCGAACAGTTCCAGCGTCTGCGCATAACTCATCTTAGGGCTGTACATCTGCTGCGGAAAATTGCTTCCGAACATGCACCGCTCCGGTCCGAAAGCATCGATCACCTCCCGCACCATCCAGTGCACGTCGCGGAAGGGATACGCCTCCCTGCTCGCCGACTCCAGAAAAGTCAGCTTCGCATAGGCATTCGCGTATTTGGCCAACTCTACCACCGCCACCACTGAATTCTCCTCCCGTCCAATCGTATCCGCCACATAGCCACAGTGATCCAGCACAAATTTCGTCTCCGGAAACTGCTGCAACCGATTCTCCACCGCCCCGTATTCCGACTGTGAGGCATTGATATCCACCGTAAGCCCCAACTCTCCGGCCTTCGCCCACAGCGGCGTGCTGATCGGATCGTCCAGCGCTTGGTGATAAAACAAATGGCGCTGAATCCGTATTCCGCCAGCGCCCGCTGCCACCAGCCTCTCCAATTGATCCGGCCCCTGCGCACTCGCCGGATCCACCAGCACCCCCACCACCAGCCAATCCTCCCGCCCCCTTAGCTCATCCATCGCATACCTATTGTCCCACCCGTAAAAACCCGCCGAAATGGTACAGGCTTTCTCCACCCCCACCTTATCCATTTCCGCCTTCAACCGTCCCATCGACCCAGCGGCCGCCGGNCGNTACGACGCATTGGGGTCGGCCAGCGGATAACGCTCGGTATCCATCGTCACCGGATGCGAATGCGTATCGATTATCATCTCCACTCTCCAATTGGTAATATCCAGCCATATACCTATGTTCTTAACGCCATTAGCACAACCCACGGAGGATCTCGCCCTCGCCAGCAGATAGCTCATGCCCCTGCGCTTAGCCATACTACTCCTCGCCATCGCGACTGCACACGCCAACCCCAATCGAGTCGTCGAAGCCGCCCGCCGCGATACCCCGCCCGCCATCGACGCAGATTTCTCCGACGGGCTCGGCCAGAATCAGCGCACTCGGGCCCGCCGCGCCTTAGAGCAAATCGCAACCTGGCGCGCCTCCCCCTGGCACGCGGGCCAGGNCCGCCACCAGCTCTGGCGCATGGATCAAAACCCGGATCTGACCCCGGACCAACTCTAATCCCCGCCGGGCTGCAAAAGTGATATCCGGCCTGGCTTGGCAGGGCGCACCCGCTTATTTTCGATGTCCAACCGCGCCGATGGGTTTGACTTGACACGACTGCTGTACCTGTATAATTGGATACTCATACAATAGAGGGGGAAGAGGGCCATGCTCGAGATCGCAGGACTGGAAAAACACTACGGCGAGGTCAAAGCGGTGCAGGGACTGTCCCTGACAATCGAGCCAGGCGAGATCTTCTGCATGCTCGGCGCCAATGGCGCGGGCAAGACCACNACGCTAATGGTGTCTTTGGGCTTTACCGAACCGACNACCGGCTCGGTAAAGATCTGCGGTATCGATGTGGCCAAAGATCCACTCGAAGCCAAAAAGCACGTGGCGTATGTGTCCGAAAACGTCANGCTCTACGGCAACTTCACCGCGCGGCAGAATCTCGACTTCTTCACCAAACTGGGCGGGGTCAAAGACGCGACCGANCAGGCCTACGAGCAGGTGCTGGCGCGGGTCGGCTTGCAGCAGGACGCGTTCAACCGGCGGGTCAAGGGTTTTTCCAAGGGCATGCGGCAGAAGCTGGGCATTGCCATTGCGATCATGAAGGACGCCGAGGTGATCCTTCTGGACGAGCCAACATCGGGGCTCGATCCGAAGTCGGGAGCGGAGTTTTTGCACTTGTTGGCGGAGTTGCGTGCCGAGGGCAAGGCGATCTGGATGACCACCCACGACATCTTTCGCGCCAAGGAGATCGCCGACCGGGTCGGCATCATGGTGGCGGGGCGCCTGGTGCAAGTGCTGACGCGGGAGGAATTGCAGCAGCAGGATCTGGAAGCTCTCTACGTCCAATACGTCTCCCAGCCCACCGAACAAGCCGCTTAAAGGGACGCCCATGCTCTTTGCGCTGATCCGCAAGGAAATCATCAACAACGTACTCAGCTTCCGCTTTATGGTCACGCTGGTNCTGTTTTTCGGGCTGATCCTGGTCAGCATCCTCTTTTTGACCAGCGACCACCAGATCCGTCTGCGCACCCACGAGGCCAGCAAGGCCGCCCACCGCGACCAGATCCTCTCCTTTAAGGGCGCCAAAGACCAGGACCAACAATTCCGCGATATTCTCATGGGCGACGGCGTCTACGGCGACCGCGCCCCCCAGCCGCTGGGCATCTTCGTCCAGGGCCTCGACGACAACCTGCCGACCCAGGTCAACACCAATTTGACCCATGCGCGAAAAATCGACGAAAACNTCTACCGCAATCCCATNTTTTCGCTCTTCACCACCCCCGACTATGGCTATATCGTCAATATCGTCGTCTCGCTGCTATCGCTGTTGTTCGTCTTCGATTCGATCTGCGGCGAGAAGGAGCGCGGCACCCTCAAGCTGCTCTTGGCCAATTCCATCCCACGCGACCTGGTGCTGTTATCCAAGTGGATCGGCGGCTATCTCTCGCTGACGGTGCCCTTCCTGGTCGCGCTGCTGGCTGGCATCACCTACGTCTATATCACCGGCACTATCCAGCTCTCGGGCGAGACACTCGATCGCCTGCTGTGGATCATCCTCGTATCGCTGCTCTACGTGTCGCTATTCTTCACACTGGGGATGATGATCTCGGCCCTGACCCACAAGGCCTCCACCGCCCTGCTGGTCTCGCTCTTCGCGTGGATCTGCTGGATCCTAGTCATCCCCAATCTCGCCCCGGTCGTCGCCAAGATCACCGCACCGGTGCCGACCATCCACAAGATCGAGTCCGAAAAGAGCGCGGTCGATCGCGAAACCGATATCCGCCTGCAGCGGATCAGCCGCCAGATGCTCGCCTACGGCAAGAAGGCCGAAGACATGCGCGAAAANATCGCGCAGGAGGGCAACAACCGCAAAAGGAAGCTCGACAAATTCTACCAGGACAAGCTCACCGCCCAGATCGAGCTCAGCAAAAATCTCTCGCGCATTTCGCCCTCCGCCAGCTTCACCTACGCCACTACCGACCTAGCCCACACTGGCGTCGCGCTCTTCGCCGGCTTCAAGCGCGGTTACGAGCGCTTCGAGGACGAATTCAACACCTGGGGGCACGAGTGGGACGCCGCCTACCGCGAAAACGGCAACAAGTACCCCGACGAAAACTGGCTCCAGGCCGACGCCATCCCCGGCTTCAAGCTAAACCGCCAGCGCCTCGACGACTCGCTCGACGCCGCGCTGATGGACATCCTGCTATTGCTGGTCTTCAACGTGCTGTTCTTCATGCTGTCCTATCTGTTTTTTCTGCGCTACGACGTGACCTGAACGGAGGCTGGAGATGTTTTTTCTGCTCTTCCGCAAGGAGCTACTCGAACAACTGCTCAGCCTGCGCTTCGCCATGGCCTGCATCATCTGTCTGGTCGTAGTCCTGTCGAGCACCTGGGTCCTGACCAAGGAATACAAGGAATCCCTGGCCGACTACCGCACCAATATCGTGCTGCACAAGAACGAGATCGAAGAGAGCAACGACCTGGTCGGCGACGGCATCAAGATCGACAAGCCGCTCAATCCCATGCAGATCTTCTTCAAGGGCCTCGACCAGGAGTTGACCGCCACCGCCANGNTCAACGCGCAGTCCGAGCCACAGTTTGAAGCCANCTACGAGGGCAACCCCGTGGGCTTGCTCTTCCCGCCGATCGACCTGCTGTTTTTTATCGGGATAGTGATGAGCCTTTTGGCCATCGCTTTCAGCTACGACGCCGTTGCGGGCGAGAAGGAAATGGGCACTCTCAAGCTCCTGATGTCCTACAGCATCCCGCGCGATCTCGTGCTACTGGCCAAGTGGATCGGCGGCTACCTCGCGCTGGTCGCGCCCTTCCTAGTCGCCGTGCTCTGCGGCCTGGTCGTTCTCGTGCTCTCTCCCACCGTCGAGTTGCGATCGCAGGACTGGGGCGCGCTGGGGCTGATTATGTTTTGCGCCCTGCTCTACTTGGCCGCCATCTATTCGCTGGGTATCTTCGTCTCGACCCGCACCCAGCTGGCCTCGACTTCAATTACCGTGCTGCTGATGGTCTGGGTGCTGGTAGTGCTGGTAGTGCCCAATACCGCGCCCTATCTCGCCGCCCAACTCCACCCGGTGCGCGACTTCGTGCTCATCGACAAGGAGAAGTACCAGATCGAGCAGGAGGAAGAACAGCGCTTNCACGAAGCATGGCGGGAATGGCGAGAAAAAAAACCGAATTCCCCCAACAATGTGCGCAGGTCGACCTGGTCGGCGNTTAGGCGCGACCAGTACCTGNGGCTGAGCGACCACCACGACAAGATCAACGACCAGTTCAGCAAACAGCTCGACGGCCAGATCCGCCTCGGCCAGTACCTGTCGCGGATTTCACCGCTGTCATCCTTCGCCTACGCCGCTTCCGACCTGGCCGGCACCGGCATCCAGGATCGCAACCGCTTCCTCGACCTGCTGCCCGAGTACCGTCGCGAGATCACNACCTTCGGCTACCAGACCTACATCGACGCCAATCTCAACCAAACCGAGCCNAACATNGAGGGCTACCCCAAATTTACCTTTGCGGAATCGCCCCTCTCCGACCGCATCGCCTGGGTGGACATCCTCTTCCTCGGCATGTGGAATATCCTCTTCTTCATGGGCGCCTACCTGTCTTTCCTCCGCTACGATGTAAAATAGCCATGCGATTCCTCGCCCTCTTGTTGCTATTGGGCGGCTGCGCCGACCCGATCGAAAACCACATCGCCGCACTGGTCGTCAATAGCGTCAGCGCGATGGAAGATCGCCTCAACCGGGGCCGAACCGCCGGAGGCAGCACCATGGCATGGAATACCACCGGTGTCGAAATCGCGACCGCGATCTCCGCTAGCTTCGGGACTATCGGAAGCGCCTTCCCCGCCGCAGACCTCAACGACGGCGCGATCTCGCCGGGCGCGGTCTGGGGCTTCAACATCTGCCCGGTGCGCGTGACCAACCTCTCCGAATTCTCGCAGTGGGCCCCCACCTACGGCGACAGCCATGGCCCCGACCGCATCGGCTATCTGGTTTTTGGGCGTTGACACGACCCGATCCGCTCAGTACCTTGCACGCCCGAACCTACCCGTCAGCCAAGCGCATGCAAACCCTCGCGATCC
Source organism: Gemmatimonadota bacterium (assembly GCA_002724215.1). GTDB lineage: Bacteria > Latescibacterota > UBA2968 > UBA8231 > UBA8231. The sequence goes on from PBOD01000007.1 coordinate 10,403, forward strand.
CTTCGACCCAGTACCGGGAGAGCTTCCTGACCGGCGCCGCCGAATTCCTCGCCGAAGGCCGGCTCGACTCGACTTACGCCGTCTGCCTCGGCTATACTATCGACAGCCTGGCCGAGCGCCTGCCCCAGTTCATCGAAGATCTCAAATCGCTCGCCGATGTAGAGCGTTCGGGCGCCCAGTACTCCGACCGCGTGCTCTGGCTCATCGCCGAAGACCAATACATCGGCCAGGCCTCCATCCGCCCCGACCTCAGCACCTCCTACCTGCTGACCTACGGCGGCCATATCGGCTACAGCATTCGCCCGTCGCAACGGCGGCAAGGCCATGGCAAGACCATCCTCGCGCTAACTCTCTCCGCCTCGCGCCAGATGGGTCTCAAGCGGGTGCTGGTCACCTGCGATTCGGACAATATCGGTTCGCGCAAGATCATCGAACACAACGGTGGCCGCTTCGAGAGCGCGATGAGCATGAACAGTCGCACCTTCCGCGCCGAGGGTCGCAAACCCACGCGGCGTATCGACAAGCTGCGCTACTGGATCGACCTCTGACCGCTAGCCGTTTTGCGCCGACGGTCGTCTATTTTTTTACATGGTTAATAAGCGAAAGACCGCCATGCCCATCCTCGCCCTGCTGCTGCTGTTTTACTCCGGCGCCCACGCCGAAAACGCCCCCGTGCAAAGCGCGCTCTACGCCGAACTGCAAGCGCATTTTTCGCGCCAGGATCCCATCTACTCGCAGGATATCCTCGCCGCCGTAGCCGGGCGCACCGGTCTGTCCGCCGCCAAGTTGCGCCCCCGCATCGGGGCCCTGCTCGACACGCTCTCGGCCCAGCGCAAAAACGAGACCGAAACCTGGGCCGCGCTCTTGCTGCAGGGCAGCCCCGATATCACTGCCGAGCGCACCGACAAGCTAATCGGCTATCTAATCAAGGAGGGCCACAAGGTCCTGGCCAACGAAAACAACGTCTTGCTCGAAAAGGGGGTTAAAAAGGCCGCGCGCAAAGCCAAGGTGCCCTTCTTCCAGAGTCGCGCCTATATCCTCAAGGCGCTCGAGTGGGCCCAGGTCATAAGTGGCGAATCGCAGCAGCAAAAGGTCGAGCCCTTCGGCTTCCTCGTCGGCGGCAAAACCAATCGCTTCGAGGTCGCCCTCGACCCGCTCTTTTTGTTCTTCGACACCGAAGACGAGGCCTTTGTGCGCGAGCAGGTGCGCGAAGTCCAGCGCTTTATTATTCCGGCGATGGTGCGGCGGCTACCCGAATCCGACGCCATCCTCTGGGCGGTGCGCGAGCGCGAATCCAACGCCTTGGTCGTGCCCGACTACCACCTGCGGGTCGGCATCGACAACCTCAGCTTCACCGGCTCCAACCTCGACCTCAAGCCCTGCGTCGAGACCACCATCGACCTGGTCCACTGGGAATCCAAGGTCCAGTTGATGTTGGAGAGCTTCAGCTTCTGCAGCGAGAAAAACGGTTCGGCGACCACCCGCGAGCTGGCGCCCTTCTGGAACGAAGCCGCCGATGCCATCCGCGAACACGCGCTCAAGCGGCTGGGGCGTCAGCAGCCGTTTTAGGCAAAAAAAACAGCCAACCTGCCCGAATACCGATTTTTTTGTTTGTCGAAGTTCCGGCGCTTGGCCTGGAAAACTTCCAGCGGGGTATTCTTTTGCAGGTTCAGGCTGCTTTCGACCCATCTATCGCAATCCTCGTGCCACGCTGTGGCTCTCCTCAATATGCTGTCTTTAACCGGCAAATACCGGAAAGATTGACCCATAACTGCAATTTTGTCTTTTCATTGCGGCAATTTCTTCCCCTTGCCAGGCAAGCCAGGTGGATCGTAGCTAAGTGCGGCGGCTCGGGGCGCCCGTGGCGACCTTGCGGACCTTTTTCCAACCAACCTCAGGCTGAGGGGCTCACCGGGCCTAGGCCCACCGCACCACCCACTTCTTGGCGACCCTCGACCCAATCCCTATATTGCCCGCCATGCCAAACCAGAGCACATGCGGCGCGCCCCGCCTCGTCCGCCTCAACGCCCTCACCAACCCGCCCTCGCCGGCGGAAGACCGCTGGCTCGCCCACTACGGCCTCGGGCTGGAACGCGTCGAAGCCAACGACCCGGACGCGATCCTCAACTGCGCTGCCGACTGCGACGTGCTCTTCGTCGTCGCCACCGCGCTGCCGCCCGCCGTCATCAACGGCCTCGCAAACTGCCGCCTGATCTCGCGCCTGGGCAATGGCACCGACAAGATCGCCGTCGATACCGCCAGCGCACACGGCATCGTCGTCTCCAACGCGCCCTACTTCTGCGTCCCAGAAATGTCCGATCACATCATGGCCATGCTGCTGTCTTTGTCGCGGCGGCTGCTGCGGATGTACGCGCACATGCGCGCGGGTGCCTACGCCACCGCCCGCGACGAGGGCGTCAATCTGACGCGCCTCGCCGGCCAGACCCTCGGGATCGTCGGCTTCGGTGCCACCGGCCCCGAGGTCGCGCGCCGCGCCGCGCCCTTCGGCATGGAGGTCATTGCCACCCGCAAAAACATGGCCGCACCGATCGCTCCAGACCTCGACGTCGAAATGATCGACCTCGACACCTTGCTCGCCCGCGCGGACTACGTCTCGCTGCAACTGCCGCTGAGCACGGAGACCTACCACATAATCGACGAGGCGGCGCTGGCCAAAATGAAACCGGGTTCCTTTCTGATCAACACCTCGCGTGGCGCGCTGGTAGACGAAGATGCCCTCGCCCGCGCCGTCGCCTCTGGCCACCTCGCCGGGGCTGCTATCGACACCTTTGAGGATATCGACATCTTCGCCGAAAACCCACCGCCGCCGGAGAGCCCGCTCCTCGACCTCGACAATATCATCCTCACCCCCCATACCGCCGGACTCTCAATCCAGGCGGCCGCCGACGCCACCCGCACCGGTATCGAAAACGCGGTCGCCGCGCTCAACGGCATGCTGCCACCGGCCGAAAATATCGTCAACAAGGGCGTCGAGCCGCGCGTTCCATTAGCGCCCTTCGACCCCGACCATTTCGCAACACTAGGAGAAAACCGTGTCGTCCATCCCTAGCACTGAACCCTTCTACAGCCTGACCCGCCGCGCCGGCGACCTCGTCTTCCTCTCCGGCCACGGCCCCGTCGACCAGGACCTCAATGTCGTCGGCACCACTATCGAAGAGCAGACCAACCACACCATGGAGGCCATCGGTCGCGCTCTGGCGAGCGAGGCGCTCGACTTTGCCGACCTGGTCCGCGTCAACGTCTTCCTGCTCAATATGGAAGACCGCGACGGCTTCAACAACGCCTATTACAAGTTTTTCGCCGGCGGCCCGGTGCCGACCCGCCGCCTGGTAGGCGCCGGCGATATGTTCAAGGGCATTCTGGTTGAAATTGACGGCATCGCGTATCGCGGAGACAAAAACTGATGGCCAAGCAGCGAAAGACAACGGCGCAGAAACCCAAGCCGCAGGCAAAACAGGCACAATCAATGGCCGGAGCCCCCTTGCCAGATAGGGACACCGCCCTGGCACTCTATCGCCAGATGCTGACCATCCGCCGCTGCGAAGAGCAACTCGCGCGCTCTTACCAGGCCGGCCTGATACCGGGCGCCTGCCATACCTATGTCGGCGAGGAGGCCATCGCCACCGGCGTCTGCGCCCACCTGCGCGACGACGACGCGGTCTTCAGCACCCATCGCGGCCACGGCCACGCCTTAGCGAAGGGCGTGCCGCCCAACGAACTGGTCGCCGAGCTCTTCGGTAAGGCCACTGGCTGCTCACAGGGGCGCGGCGGCTCAATGCACCTCTTTTCGCCCGAAGTCGGCATGATGGGCACCAGCGGCATCGTCGGCCCCTGCATCCTCCAAGCCGCCGGCGCCGGCTATTCCTTTATGTTGCTAGGCGTCGATCGCGTCGGCGTGGCTTTCTTCGGCGACGGCGCAGTCGCCAATGGCGCCTTCCACGAGGGCATCAACCTCGCTACCACCTGGGAATTGCCGGTGCTCTTCGTCTGCGAGAACAACCAGTTCGCCACCGAGGTCGCCTTCGCCAACACTACCAAAAACCCCGAAGTCGCCAACCGCGCCGCCGCCTACGGACTGCCCGGCATCGCCGTTGATGGCAACGATGTCGCCCTGATCTACCAGATCGCAGGGGAAGCGGTAGAGCGGGCTCGTGCGGGTGGTGGCCCCACGCTCATTGAATGCAAGACCTACCGCACGCGCCCGCACGCCGAGGGCATGCGCGACGGCGGTTACCGCAGCCTGGAGGAAGTCGAGGCCTGGAAAAAACGCGACCCCATCGCCACCTTCGCCGCCCGCCTCGTAAAAGAAGGGGCCGCCCGCCAGACCGAAATTGACGGCATCGAAAGTGCAGTCGATGCCGAAGTGGCCGCCGCGGTGCAATTTGCCCACGACAGCCCGTGGCCCGACCCAGCGACCGTCGCCGACCACATCTTCAGCCACGGGAGCCAGACCCATGCGTGAGCTCACCTATATCGATGCGGCACGTGAGGCGCTGACCGCGGCCATGGCCGTGGACGAAACGATCTTCGTCGTCGGCGAGGGCATCGGCCCGCGCGGCGGCAACTTCAACACCACCGCCGGTCTGCACGAGCTTTACGGCGATGTGCGACTGCGCGATACGCCCATCGTCGAGCGCGGCTTCGTCGGCCTCTGCGCCGGCGCGGCGATGACCGGCACCCGGCCGGTGGTCGACTTCATGTTCCTCGACTTTATCCTCGACTCCTTCGGCGAATTGGTCAACCAGATCGCCAAGATGCAGTACATGAGCAGCGGTCGGCTCAAGATGCCGATCATTTTGCGCGGCTGCATCGGCGTCGGCGGCGCGGCGGCCACCCATCACTCGGGCAACTACTACCCCATCTTTACCCACTTGCCGGGCTTTCGGGTAGTGCTGCCCTCCAATCCCCACGACGCCAAGGGCCTGTTCGCCACCGCGCTCAAAGGCGACGATCCGGTCCTCTTCCTCGAGCATAAATCGCTGCTCAACAGCAAGGGCGACGTGCCCGCGGCAGACTACGCCATCCCCTTCGGCCAGGCCGCAGTCTGCCGCCCCGGCGAGCACCTCACTGCCGTGGCGCTGACCACCATGGTGCCACTGACCTTAATGGTCGCCGACGAACTGGCAGCCGAGGGCATTTCGGTCGAGGTCATCGATCCGCGCACCACTGCGCCCTTAGATATGGAGACGATTCTCGCCTCGGTGCACCGCACCGGCCGGCTGCTGATCATCGACGAGACCTTCGCCCCCTGCGGCATCGGTGCCGAAGTCGCCGCGCAGGTGGTCGACCGCGCCTTCGACGATCTCGACGCCCCGGTGCGCCGCCTCAATGGCGTGCAGGTGCCCACGCCCTATAGCGCGCCATTGGAAGCGGCGGTGACGCCGAAAAAAGAAGACATCGCCCGGGCCATTCGCGACCTGATCGCCGAGTAGGAGAAGAGCTATGGCCGAAGAAATCGTCATGCCCCGATTGGGGTGGACCATGGAGGAGGGTACGCTGGTCGAATGGCTAAAGGCCGACGGCGAGTCGGTGGAGGCAGGCGAGATCCTCTTTACGGTGGAAAGCGACAAGGCCCTCAACGAGGTCGAGACCTTCTCGAGCGGCGTACTGCGCATTCCCGACGGCGCACCGCAGCCCGGCGATACCGTGCCGGTAGGCGCGCTGCTGGGTTATTTGCTGCAGCCGGACGAGGAGATGCCCACTGCACCGGCGCCGCCCAGTGCACAACCAACTGAGACTCTATCAGTACAACCTGCCAGCCCACCGCCCGCCACAGCGA
>PBOD01000001.1 GCA_002724215.1 Gemmatimonadota bacterium
GGGACAGACGGTGGATATCCCCTTCGTGCGCGAGGCGACTATAATTCTCTCGGGATATCGCGGGGTCGACATCTGGTTCATTCCCTTTCCGTTGGGCAACTACGGTGCCCAAACCATGAAATTTCGCGAGATCGAACTGACGGGTACTCAGTTCAACAGTATCATACGCGCTGAGATCTTCATGGTGCCGATCGTACTCTTCACCAGTTTTCTCTACGGGTCTTATATCTGGAAACTGGCGCCCATTCCGTCGGCGTCCTACCCTTACGCCCAGTTGATGTGGCGCCTGCGTGCCTATCAGCAGTGCCTGTTCATTACCGGCACCATGCGCAGTGAACTGGCGGTGGATAGTGACCGTGCGGGTTGGACACCAGCTAATCTGATCGAGAACGAGTGGTGGTACTGGAGGGTGCGGTTGGTCGACGATGAGTGGCAGGAATCCAACGGCAAGCGGGGCGAGGTCGGTCCCTGGATGCCGACGCAGGTGTTTTACTCGCACTACGACAAGGGTGAGCCGGAGATGGCCAGTGAGCGCTTCTTGCGCGATGATCAATTAGCATCAGGCCAAGTCGTTCAGGGGCTGCCGGCGATTCGCGCGCTGGGGCCGGCGATGGATGCCATCATCCGCGATCCGCGCCCGACCTTGCAGATTGCCGTTGACGAGGCGGTTCCGGCAGGCTGGTCCTATTATTTCGAGGTCGATACCGACCCGCTGTTCACCAGCTCCTGGATCCAGCGCTCCACTGATGTGCCCTGGCTGTTCAAGGCGCTTAAACCCGAGGTTATAGCCTTTGGTGCCGGGTTCGGGCTGGTGAGTTTCATTCTGCTGTCGATCCTAGGGCTGCCGATTCTACTGATCTTCGGTTTTGTGCGTTCGCTGACCCATCTGCCGCACTTTGTGGTGACCGAGATCATCGGCGCGATGCTTGCCCGCTATTACTTCTGGAATAAGTATGGGCGGCAGGAGTGGCGGCAGTTTGCGCCGATCCTAGCCGTGGGCTTTTCCTGCGGCATGGCGCTTATGGGCATGGCGGCGGTCGGCGTAGCGCTGATCCAAAAGTCGGTCTCGGTGCTGATCTTCTAAGATGGAGAACCGGGCTGAGTTCGCCTGGCAGGGCCTAACGCTGGAGGTTCCAGAAGATTGGAACCTCGGCCGGGTTGATGGCGACTTTGAAAAGGGCTACGGCCGCCTCGACGACGCCGAGATCGTGCGCCTGGAGCTGGAGTGGCGGCGGCTCAGGGGCCGGGGCGAGGCGTTGCGCCTGACCGAATTGGTCGATCGCTATCTTCAAAACCTGGAGAAAAAGGCCGACAAGGCCGGCGCGTCTTTCAGCGTCGAGCGCCGCGCCAAGTTTCTCAAGAACAAGAAATTCCTCGCCGGCCGCGAATACGAGGTGTTCATCTGGGAAGCCGACTTCCGTGCCTACAACCTGGCGCTGGCGCTGGAGGGTGGGCGGGTCGTGTTGCTGCGGGTGCTGGCCTTCCTCGACGAGTCGCTGGAGGCCGAGGCCGAGGCGGTTTTCCAGTCGTTGGTCGATCAGGAGGGCGGCGAATCATACCTATGGAGCGTCTACGGTTTGCGCTTCGCAGTACCGGCGGATTTTAAGCTCGAGAGTCACTCGCTCAAGTCGGGCCACATTCAGCTCGATTTTACCCGCGACAAGCACGCGCTCAAGGTGCACCGGCTGAGCATGGCGCGGATCCTGCTCAAGGATGCGCGGCTCGAAGACTGGTATCCGGTTTTTTTCAAGAAGCAGTTGCGCGATATGGTGGTTGAGGTCGCCGCNGCCGATGTGCGGGGGATGGCAGCGGCTTCAGTTGCTGGTCGCCCGCGCAGCCGCTGGCGGCAGTTGTTGCGCCCACTGCCCTTCCTCAATCCCCGCCCGCGCCAGTATTTGTGCGCCAGTGCATGGCACGATGCGGAGCGGGACAAGATCGCAATAGTAGAGCATTTCCACCGCAAAAAGGANGCGGAGGACGGGGTAGCCAATAGGGTTGTCGATGGCCATTTTTTCGAGGGACAAAGGACCGAAGCTGAGCCGGGGCGCAATGCTGGCGTCGCGACCGACGCGCAATGAGTCGCTGCGCTGGGAGCAGAACGATGCTGGCGAGGTGCAGGTTGTTATCGAGCGTCAGGATACCTGGAAGGTAAAGCTGCTGTCCAGGGTCTTCTATATNCCCANGGAGCGCAAGATCACCCTCGACGAGGTGGGTAGCGAGGTGTGGCAGATGTGCAATGGCCGCACTTCGGTGGGGGAGATGATAGAAGACTTGGCCGACAAGTACCAGCTTAATCGCAAGGAGGCTGAGGTTTCGCTCTTGCAGTATTTGAAGACGCTGGGTCAGAAGCGCTTCGTCGGTTTCGTGCTCGAGGGGGACGAAGCGCCGCCGGATCGCGGCGCGGCCAGCGGCAAGAAGTGGACGAAAAAATAAAAGAGGGCCGGGCCTTGTGGCCCGGCCCTCTTTTGAGATGGCAATGCTGTCGGTTCCCTCTACTGCAGAAGCGANAGGGCGGTCTGNGGCACCACGTTGGATTGCGCCAGCATGGCGGTGGCTGCCTGCGACAGGATTTGCGAGCGGGTGAAGCGCGTGACTTCCTCCGCGATATCCGCGTCGCTGATCGAGGCTTCCGAATTCTGCATATTCTCGATCGAGTTCTCGGTATACGCAATCGTGAATGCAAGGCGGTTCATGAATGCACCGAGGTCGCCGCGCTGGTTGGAGACCTTGTTGATCGCCTCGTCGATCTGGGTGATCGAGGACCGGGACGTGTCCATTGTTGCCACCGATGTGGTGTTCAGGTTCAGCACGCTGCCGGACGCTCGCATGTCTTCNATGCTGACTTCGATGCGGTTGTGGAACCCGTCGTTGGGACCGACCTGGAAAGATCCGCCGGTACCGTTCTCGATGACGATTTCGGTACCGTTGAGATCACCGTCGCTGTACGAGCCGGTAGCGTTATCTACTTCGGCGCCGGCTAGCGTCACCTGGATTCCAAGGCGGTCATAGTTGGCAACTACAGCCGTGCCGGTAGCCACATCGCTACCGTCAAGNANGGTGGCTATGCGGATAGTCTGCGTCACCGTCCCGTTACCCAGTGTGACTTCGCTATCCGAGCCGTTGTCGATGAAGGTGTAGGTGCCCGTTGCTGCGCCCGAGATCTTGATGTCGGTAACGCCGGTNGTGTTGCTCTGTGTCAGGGCTGTCGAGGCCGTNTCGATGGTATTGCCGAAACCGGTGAGCAGTACCTGGTCGTTGTACGTAGTGGCTTGGGCGATNCGGTCGATTTCGTTAATGAGCTGGGTGTACTCGGCCTGGATCGATTGTCGGTTGTGGTCGTTTACCGTGCTCGACGCAGCCTGCACGGCGAGTTCGCGCATCCTGATCAACATCGCATTGATCTCGTTGAGCGAACCTTCGCCGACCTGCAGCAAATTNGTNCCCTGCTCNGCGTTNAGNAAGTTCATCTTCAANCCGCTGATTTCAGCNCGCATNCCCTCTCGCACCGAGAGGCCAGCGGCATCGTCNGCGGCTCGATTGACTCGCAGACCAGATGAGAGGCGCTCCAAACGGATACTCAAATCCCGATTGTTGGCATTGAGTCGNCTNCGGGCGTTAATCGCCGCTATGTTATTGTTGACGCGTAAAGGCATCAGAAACCTCCTTGTTTCCTATGCGTTCTTCCTTGAATGATTAATCTATGTANNTGTTAATATTTAACTTTTATTGATTTTNCTGGTTGATCTTNTCCCTCCTCGGCGGGATCGTNGATNAAGGCAACCTCCTTTGTTTAGAAGACATCTGTCCGACAGCCCGGGAAGGTGAAAGACAGTAGTCTTGGACGAGTTGAAGCGCTTGAGGAGAACGTCGCCTCGTCTTTNTTAAAATAANTAACTTAGTNCATCAAAAANNAATATGGTATAACTTAGTANTTGTATGTCTACTATCGTCCTNNTTTGAGNATNCCTTTAGNAAAAATATGAAAAATNGGNGACNGGANCCNGTGTTGGNCTGATANANANATANATGGCGATATGACGAAGCTCGCACACTTGCTTGCACACCTNTTNAATCCCNNGATGCTGGCNCTGGTGATTTTCGCGNTTCATGGATGGCGGGNTGATCTGGTGGCGGCCTGGGTGGGGATNGGCATCTTTTCGGCTTTGCCGGGCGNATTNTTGCTCCTGCGTTTNCGGCGGTTGGNCCAATTGTATCCGGACGATCGCGGGGTNCGCGGCGTGCTTTTGCNNCAGGGAGCGGNNTGTTATGGATTGGGTNTGGGCGCGCTCTACGGGCTNGGTGCCACGCCTGGGGCGCTGGCGGCCGGGACGGTTTTCGTCGCCCATACGCTGGCTATCTGGTGGATCAATCGATTCTGGAAAATCAGCATCCATGCCGCTGGCGTCGGTGGCGCAATCTGCATACTGTTGGCAAGCGTTGGCCAGGGGGCCTGGCCCTTTGTATTGTGCTTGCCCGCCATCGCCTGGGCTCGGCTTTACCTGGGAGCGCACACGCCCTGGCAGGTCGGGGCCGGAGCGGCGTTGGGGCTGGGGTTTAGCGCGGCGATTTACCGGGCATTTGGCTTATTATAAATATATTATTAACAGACATATGAGTCAGTTATACAAGGGTTTTATAGATCGCATAACGTACCACAATCCGGATAGTGGTTATACCATTGCCCGTCTGGCCGTCGAGGGCGAAAGGGAGCGGGTAACCATAGTCGGGGCGTTGGCGTCAGTGCAGGAGGGGGAAAATGTCGAGGTTGAGGGCCTGTGGGAAAATCATCCCAAGTACGGAAAACAACTGAAGATAGAAAATTACAAGACCGTCTATCCCTCGACTTTGGAAGGCATTCAGAAATACCTGGGATCGGGTATGATCAAGGGGATCGGACCGGTGTCGGCCAAGCGTATCGTCGCCCATTTTGGCGCCGCAACCCTCGATATTATCGACGCCGATCCGCAGCGGCTCGGCGAAGTGCCGAAATTGGGGCAGAAGCGGGTCGATCTCATCGCCGCCGCCTGGGGGGAACAGCGGCAGATCAAGGATGTGATGGTCTTTCTGCAATCACATGGGATCACCACCGGCTACGCGGTCAAAATCTTCAAGGAATACGGCCAGGAGGCCATCCACAAGGTTCGCAGCAATCCCTATCGCCTCGAGCGCGACGTTGCCGGGATCGGCTTCCGCATCGCCGATCGCATCGCCCAGAATCTCGGTCTGGGACGCGAAGCGCCCGCGCGGGTCCAGGCGGGTATTCGCTACCTGCTGACCCAGGCTGCCGACGACGGGCATGTCTTTTTGCCGGCGGTGGAGTTGATGGAGCGCGCCAGGGAAATTCTCGAAATCAACGCCGAATTGCTGCCGCCGGCATTGGAGGACTTGCGCGCCGACGACGGGGTGGTCACCGAAGGTACCCACTACTATTTGCCCCCGCTGCACCGCGCCGAAGTCGGCGCGGCTTCTTCTTTACAGCGGCTCTTGCGGGCGCCGGCGGAACCGCTACAGATAGTGCGGGAGACAGATGAGGACGGTCTGGAACTGGCGCTGGCGCAAAAACAGGCGGTCGAACTGGTCGCTGTCAGCAAGGTGATGGTGCTGACCGGGGGGCCGGGCACGGGCAAGACCACGGTGACGCGGCGGATTTTACGGCTGTTGGAAGAGGGCGAGCTGAAGGTTGCGCTGTGCTCGCCGACGGGCCGGGCGGCCAAGCGTCTGAGCGAGGCCTGCGGGCGCGAAGCCAGGACCATCCACCGCCTGCTCGAATTTCAGCCCGCCGAGCGCCAGTTCAAAAAGGGCTATGACGATCGCCTCGAGATTGATGCGTTGATCGTCGATGAGGCCTCGATGATTGATGTGGTGTTGATGAACGCACTGCTCAGGGCCCTGCCCGATGCCGCGCGGCTGGTGCTGGTTGGCGATGTCGATCAGTTGCCTTCGGTGGGGCCGGGCAATGTCCTGCGCGATATCATCGATTCGGGGGAGATTCCGGTGGTTCGGCTGACGCAGATCTTCCGCCAGGACGAGGCCAGCCACATCGTTCGCAACGCCCATCTGATCAACGATGGCGCGATGCCGGTCATCGACAACAGCGCCTCGGCTGACTTTTATTTCGCCCGCGAGAGCGACCCGGCAAAAGTGGTGGCGTTGGTCGAGGAACTCTGCGCGGCGCGCTTGCCGGGGCACGGGGGCTGGGACCCGCTGCGCGATATTCAGGTTTTGTCGCCGATGTACCGCGGCGAGACCGGAGCGCTCAATCTCAACCAGCGCCTGCAGCAGCGGCTCAATGCCGGAGGCCGGCCCTATCATCACCGCGGCAACGAATTGCGGGTCGGCGACAAGGTCATGCAGGTCAAAAACAACTACGACAAGGGCGTGTTCAACGGCGATATGGGCATCGTCGAGCGGCTTGATGCCGACAAGCAGATTCTGTGTGTGCGTTTCGACTACGCGGTTGAATACGACCAGGCCGATCTCGACGAGTTGACGCTGGCCTACGCGATCAGTACCCATCGCTCGCAGGGCTCGGAATTCCCCGTGGTAGTGCTGCCTTTGACCACCCAGCACTACGTGATGCTACAGCGCAATTTGCTCTATACTGCGATTACCCGTGCCAAGAAAATGGTCGTCATCGTTGGCACCGACAAGGCCCTCAAGCTGGCGATAGAAAACGACGAGGTGGCGCGGCGTTTCACTACGCTCAAGGAGCGGCTGCGCGGCGAGGTGGGGCCGTTGTTGGAGGCCGGGGCCGGGGAGCGGCTGGGGGACGATGGGGGTTTTTCCGATTAATATCTTGCGGTAAGGACAATTTTTACAAATATTAGTAGTCATTATCCAATATAGTACATGATGTATTGTGAGTACCGCCTGGGAGGGCATTAGCAGAAATGCCGGTTATGACCGCGATAAGATATCTGTTCCTCGGTCTCTTGTTGTTAGCCGAGAGCGCGCTGGCCCAAAATCAGGGTATAGTCTCCGGCCGTGAGCCCCGCGGCGTACAGGTCTACGAGATGGCGATGACACCGTCACAGCGCAAGTGGCAGCAGGCGCAGAGCCTGTACCACTTCTATCGCTGGACCGGCGAGGAGTACAGCAACTACGCGATCGAAAACTACGAGCGCTACGTCTCGACTGAGCTCGAGGGTTTCCGCACCTACGACATGTACGGCAACTACCTCACGCGCGGTTTCGAAATCTACGGCTGGACCATCAACAGCCCGGCTTCGGCCGGTACCTCGGTGCGCAAGGCGCCGAAGTTTTCGGGCTGGTTCCGCAATCTGGTCGTCTCGTCGATGTCCAAGGGGCAATTCTACTCGGCGCTGACCATCGGCGACGCGATCAACACCACCCTGACCCCGCTGACTTTCCGCAAGCCCGCCTTCAACGGCGTGCAGTGGGACTTCGCCTCCGATCTGTTCTCGGCCACGATGGTCGCCTCGCGCCTGGCCTCGCCCGGCACCGTGGTGCAGTCCGAGAACGCCGGTGGCCAGAATTTGAGCGACATAACCAACCTCTACGGTATCCACGCCGTCGCCAACCTCGGCAGCAACTCGCGCCTGGGCTTTACCTACGTCAATATTGCCAACTTTTCCTCTGCGCGGCGGCTGGGCAACAACTCGCTCCGCGGCGTGCTGACCGAGGATCAGAACGGTGGCCACGTCGAGACCATTGTCCTCCGGCTCTCCGACGACAGTCCCGAAGATGGCCAGGGTGGGGCACAACTCTTCTCCGAGCGCATTTTTCTCAACGGGGTTGAGCATCCCGAGATCGTGCCGACGGTGCGCGGCGGCATCCGCCGCGCCGGGCTGTTGGAGGCCAATGGCGCCGAGAGTATCGAGCTGACCTACAGCATTGTCACCGACTTCCAGGTCCAGCCCGGCGAGGAAATCGAGTCGTTCCAGGACGTGCGCGAGATCGAGTTCGAACTGGTCATTGCCAACGACTACAAGATCGAAGCCACTTCCAACCTGCAGATCAACTCGCAGGATGAGCCCGTCTTCCTGCTGGTCGAGCGCACCCACGGCAATGTCAGCGACGGCTCGAACATGAGTTTCGTGCGCTTCAAATACGGGTTGCCCACGGGCAAGGACATCGTCGGCGTCAACTTCGATGTCGAGGACTGGCGCGGCTTCAACCTGCGCTCCGAATGGGCGTTGAGCCGCAACTTCCGCCGCTTCCCCAACCAGAACTTCGGAGACCATAAGCTGGCCGAAGACGACGGGGTGGCCTATTATATTACGGCCTCGAAGGACGCCTATCCCTACTTCGCCTACGGCGAGGTCTACCGGCTCGAGCCCGAGTATTCGACGCGGGGCTTTATCACCGACACGCGCGGTTTCATCGACTATGAGGATCCCGTGCGCTACAGCTTCGAAACCGTCGATGACAACGATGACCAAGACCGCTTCGCCGACTGGAAGCGCCTGTGGCACAACGGCGACTTTCTCTTCGGCACCACCCGTTTTGGCACCGGCGGCCTGCCCGACCCCCAGGTCTTCCCAGGCTACGACGAAAATGCGGACTTCATCTCCGATTTCAACCAGAACGCCAATACCACGCCGGATTTCGCCGAGCCTTTCCTGCGCTACAATGTCGATGCCCCCGAATTTCTCTTCGGCGTCGATATGAATAACAATGGCATTATCGACCGCTTCGAAAACGACGACCTGGCCGATTTTCCCTACCGCCACGATCGCGATGGCTGGAACGCCTATGGCGGGGTGCACCTGACCGAGGGGCTCAAGTTGACCCTGGGGCGGGGCGGTGTCGGCGAAATAAGCAGCAAGCGCGAAGCCAGGCAGACCTACGCCATCGCCACCGGCGACTGGAGCCGTCCGTGGACCAAGCTGCGGCTGTACCAATACGCCCGCTTCGTCCAGGACGACATTCAGGACAACGCGGTGATCTGGGTCGATCCCAATGGGTTCCTCGAAGTCGTCGACCCGCTCGAGGCAGAGGACGCCTTTATCAGCACCGGCTACCTGACCTTTGATTATTCGGGCATCAAAAACCTCAACGTCGGCAATAAGGTCAAATACGACTGGTACAAACAGCGCGGCGGCGCCGCCGACACTCGTGACAACCGGCTATTCCTCGGCATTATAAACAAGGCCGACTACCCGCTGCCGATTACCGACCGGCTGGCGTTTTGGCCGCGCTGGAAGGCGATATTCCGCAAGGTAGACCCGCGGATGGCGGGGGAGACCAAAATCACTGAGTGGTCTCATTTCTTTATGCTGTCCTCGAAGTATTTCATTCTGCCCAGCACCTTCCTTGAATACGGCGTCGAACTGAATGTCTTCCGCAATCTCGAAGACAAACCGGAAATCGTGCCGCCCGGCTATATCGACGATTTCACCGGTACGGTCTTGGCGCTGCAGTTAACGAATAAATCGTCCTATCTCGGTTACGCGCTGACGATGAATGCCGGCTTCCTGTGGGATCGCCGCTCCTTCGAGCTCGAAACCGACTCCAATTCATTGCTCTTTATCCGCATCTTCGCCGGGTTGCAACGCTAAGAGGCGGGCCGTAAAGAGAAAGCCGGCGTTCCTTTGCGGGACGCCGGCTTTTTGTGTTTTGCGGGTCGGTCGACGGTCATAGGTTCATCTTTTTGAATAGGCGTTCGGGGATGAGCCTGATAATGAACATGATCCAACGCCAGAAGAAGGGCGTGTAGATTATGTCTTTCTTTTTCCGGTACGTGCGGACGATATCGCCGGCCACCTTTTCCGGCGAGGCCAGAAACGGCAGGTCATCCATGTCCTGGGTCATCGGTGTATCGACGAAGCCGGGTTTGACGGTCAGCACGTGGACTTCGGTCGCGGCCAGACGGTTGCGCAAACCCTGTAAGAATAGCGCCAGGCCGCCCTTGGCTGCACCGTAGACGTAATTCTTTTGCCGACCGCGGTCGCCGGCGACCGAACTAATGCCGATAATGCCGCCGGGTTTACCGCGCGCTTCGAGGTAGTTGGCCAGGTGCGATAGGGCGATGGCAGCGCCGGTGAAGTTGGCGTTGAGTACCGTCGCCATCTCGACCGCGTCGCGCTCTGCCGTCGCCTGGTCCCCGAGGTAGCCAAAGGCCACGACCACGAGGTCGAATTCGCCGCATTCGTCGTGCGCCTTTTGCGGAAGCTGTGCCAGTGCCGCAAAGTCGAGCGCGTCGAATTCGATCAGATCGACCTGGCATTCGCGCCGCAGCCGCAGGTCAGCGGCAAAGGGTGCGAGCGCCTCGCTGCCGCGCGCAGCTAAGATGAAGTCGTAGCCGTCTAGTTTGGCGATGATCGCCTGGGCGATGGCCGATTTGGCCCCGAGCACAAGCGCCCTCACGTGATCCCCAGGCGATCGGAGAGGCGCGAGCGGAAGCGGTGTTGCGGGTCGTATTTGCGCTTAACGGCCTTGAATTGGTCCAAGTGCGGATACATTGCGGCGAAGTCCTCACTTTCTAAAATGGCGTCCTTGGCCAGGTAGACGCGGCCCTGGGCCTGGACGACGGTCTTGTTGAGCTCGCGCAGAAAGGGGATCAAGCTCCCGTCGCGCAGCGGTATATCTAGCGCCAGGGTGTAGCCGGCGGTCGGAAAGGACAACAGGCCCTCGCTCTGGGGGCCGAAGCTCTTGAGCACGGTCAACAGCGAGGGGATGCCGCGGGCGGCGATGCGGCTCAAAAGATCGGCCATTATCGCCTCGCCATCGCGGTAGGGCACCACGACCTGGTACTGCAAAAATCCCTTGCGGCCGTAAATGCGGTTCCAGCGATGGATCGCATCGAGGGGATAGAAGTAGGGATCATAGTGGACCAGTCCCGCGCGTTCGCGCCGGAGTTGCCGGTGGTAGAAGGCGCGGTTGAAAAGGCCCATCGACCAGGTGTTGAGCGCAAAGCCGGGGAAGAACAGGGGCACGTCGAATTTGCCTTCGGCATGGAGTTGCAAGGGGTCTTTGCCCGCCTCGACGCCGTCGGCGTGTTCGCCCAAAAGGACCAGCCCGCGACCGAGGCGGCGCCCCTTTTTGAGGCAGTCTATCCAGGCGGCGGAATAGGTGTATTGGCTCTGGGTTTCGGCGAAGACGCGGCAGGTTTCGGCGAAGTCAGTGGTTTTTATTACGCGCTGTTTGATATAGGCCGAGCCGATCTTCTTTAACTGTACGGTCGCCGCGTAGACGAAGCCGGTCAGTCCCATGCCGCCGAGGGTGGCCCAGAACAAGTCGGGGCGTTCCCGGCGCGAGCAGCGCACGGCTGTGCCGTCGGCGAGCACCATATCGAGGTCGCGGATAAAAGCGGCAATCGAGCCATCGGCATGGTGGTTTTTGCCGTGGACATCGGCGGCGATACAACCGCCGAGGGTGGTGAACTTGGTGCCGGGCGTCACCGGCGGGAAAAAGCCGCGCGGCACCGCGAAGCGGATGATTTCCTCGATGGTGACGCCGGCCTCGGCGCGCAACAGCCCGCGGGCGGCATCGAAGGAGAGCAGGTGCTTTAGGGGCAGAGTGGAGACGACGCTGTCGTGCAGGCAGGCGTCGCCGTACGAGCGGCAGTTGCCCTGGGCCAGGACGGTGGTTTCGGTGCCGTCGCGGAGATCGCGACGATAGCGGGCGCGCCGTACCGTAGCGGTGACAACGGGGTAGAGCCCCCAACCGGCGGTGGCGATTTTTTTGGTCAATGGTTTACTCTGGGCGGATATGCTTCCTCTTGCAAAAAAGGATAGCTAGCGGGCTGCTTATCGGCAAGGACGGGCAGTGTGCGGGCGTTTCTAATTTCGGCAAATTGACGTATGTTCTTGCGGATGTTTGATTCCGATTCCCATTTGCTCGTCGCGAGCCTGCTGGTCCTCGGCCTCGGGCCGGTTCTGCACCAGTTGGCCCGCGTCAAAGGCACGATGCTGGCGGCGCTGGACGGTTTCGTCTACGTGACCATCGGCGGCCTGGTCCTGTTGCACATCGTCCCCGAGAGTTACGAACTGGCCGGTTGGTGGACGCTGGTTGCGCTTTTGGTGGGGTTGGTCGGTCCCGGCCTGGTCGAGCACCGGTTGCGCGGCATGGCGCGCCAGGCGCACGCGGCGGCGCTGTTGTTGGCGCTGGTGGGCATCGGCTTGCATGGCTTCACCGACGGCCTGGCGCTCGGTCATGCCAGAGGCGACCACGAGCACCACATGTTGCCGATGGCGATCGTGCTGCACCGCCTACCGGTCGGCCTCGCGGTATGGTTCTTGTTGCGGCCCGTCTATGGAGTGCGCGTGGCGCTGGGCTTGTTGGCGCTGATCGGCATCGCCACCGTGCTGGGTTTTGCCCTGGGCGAGGCGGCAGTGGGCGGTTTGGCCAATCGAGGTTTGGGGCTCTTCCAGGCACTGGTGGCCGGGTCGCTATTGCACGTGGTGGTACACCGCTCTTATCCGATTGAGGAAGAGGCATCGACCCCGCAGGCGGCCCGGCGCCACGCCGGCGTTGGCGCACTGGGCGGCCTGGTCTTTTTGTGGGCTTTGGTGGGCGATCACCTCGGGCCGGTGGGGCAGAAGGCGGCTGCGATGTTCGCGGATCTGGCGCTGGAGAGCGCGCCAGCCCTATTGCTGGCCTACGTGGGGGCCGGGTTGGTCTACGCCCTGATGCCCCGGGCTTCGATCGCCTGGATGGGGCGTGGCAATTCGCTGTCGCAGGCCGCGCGCGGGATGGGTTTCGGCCTGCCGCTGCCGATCTGCTCGTGCGGCGTCGTGCCGGTCTACCGCACCCTGGTCGTCCAGGGTGTGCCGGCCTCGGCGGCGATGAGCTTCCTCGTCGCCACGCCAGAGCTGAGCCTGGACGCGGTGCTCATATCGCTGCCGTTATTGGGCGGCCCGTTTACCGCCGTGCGGGTGGCTTGTGCGGCGCTGGTAGCACTGCTGATCGGCTGGGGCATCGGTCGGTTGGTGCGTCCGCCGGCAGTGCCCCGGCCGACTGCTGAAGAGCGTGACGCCGACCGGCCTCTGGGGCAGCGCGTCATTGCCGGGTTGCGCGTCGGTCTCGGCGAGGTGGTAGACGACACTGCCCCGTGGATCGTCCTCGGCCTGGGGGTCGCGGCGCTGGTCGATCCGCTTTTGTCCGCCGATTGGTTGGCGCGGATTCCTCCCGCGGTGGAAGTTGGGCTTTTCGCGCTGCTGGGCATTCCGACCTATGTCTGTGCCTCGGGGGCGACACCCCTAATCGCGGTATTGATTTTCAAGGGCGCCTCGCCCGGGGCGGCGCTGGCATTTCTGCTCACCGGACCGGCGACCAATCTCACGACTTTCGGCGTGTTGAGTCGCCTGCACGGGGTGCGGGTAGCCCTGTGGTTTGGGCTGGGCATTATGGCGCTGGCGCTGGCGCTGGGCTATGCGGTCAACCTGGCGCTGGACTTGCCGCCGGCCCTGGCCGTTGACGAGGTCGGCGGGCACGGTTGGTGGAGCCTCGAGGGGGTGTCGCTTTGCGCGCTTTGCGCGCTTTGCGCGCTCTCGCTTTTGCGCCGGGGACCGCGGGCGTTCGTCGGCGAGATTTTTGCCGCCGACGAGGAGGACGATCACGATCACGATCACGATGGCAGCCATGATCACGATCACGATCACGATGATCACTGCTGCCCGCACGGCCAAAGTAACACTTGAAGCCAACTCTTGAGTCGCCGGAGGTACAGGCCCTGCTGCGCGCCGAGTGCGCCGATCCCTTCGCACTATTGGGTATGCATGCGATTGACGGCGGTCTAGCAGTGCGCGCGTTGCGGCCCGGCGCGGCGGCGGTGCGCGTCGTCGAAAGGGGCGGATTAGCGGCGGTGTACCCTGCGGCA
>PBOD01000062.1 GCA_002724215.1 Gemmatimonadota bacterium
AGCATGGACTGGAGCGGGAAACGGGACTCGAACCCGCGACCCCGAGCTTGGAAGGCTCGCGCTCTAGCCAACTGAGCTATTCCCGCTCAAGCCGACGGACCAATCCCGGCCCGTTTATCCATAGACTACTTAAGATAGGGCTGATTTTTTCAACTGTCAAGAGTGGGGTAAAACTAGGTATGAACACCGTTTAGCCACGCAACAAATACTAGGGCATTGGCCGGCCGACAAACCGCTCCAATGCCCCATTGAATCCCGCTCGACCCGACCCATGACCGCAACGAGCCACGCCATCAAACAACGCTACATCTATAATGTCCTATGCGCTTCTTCGGGTTGTCTCTGCGACTCTGGGCAGGTAGTACTCGCTCATATAGTGCTTTTTGCAGTATCCCCGCGACGAGTGCCGCTCGCAGCAACCGGGATATTTGCAGGTCGTGCGACCATAAATCCGTTCCCGCTCGGGCGTTAGGCGCCCGTAGCGACGCACCTGCTGATAGTGGCGAAAGCAATAGCCCTTGGCGACCTGACTCTCGTCGCAGCCTTCGACCCCGCAGGAACCATTGCGCTTGCTGTATTCGCGTTCGGGGGTCAGGCGACCATGGCGACGGATTTGCTGATAGTGCCGCGGACAGAAACCAGCTGTTCGCGCTTCGGCATCGCAATCTTCGGCCCGGCAAATCGGCCGCCAATTTCCCTTGATAATCTGGCTTTCCATAGGATAAATCCTCGTTGAAAGATCCGCTACTNTTATCGTCTATGGANNAGCAACTACCATGCCAANATCCTCCAACCCCATTCGACCCNCCAACCAACAACCCAAACTACATAAAAACAACATCGACAATCGCAATGCCCACCGCTTAATTATCAGNACTAAAAACGGGCNTTTTCTCATAATTGAGAATATCCCTGGTCTCTGNANAAATTAAAGTGTGCCAATTGNTAGCAAAAACTNATNTTACAATCACTTCTCACAATTGAAACTCAAATCTCATATTTGCAACATCGCGATTCAACCCGTATTGCTTCANGCGCCGATAGAGCGTTGCTCTGCTCATGCCCAATAATCGGGCTGCCCGCAAGACATCGCCCCGCTCCGCCCGCAGCGCTTCCAAAAATAGCTGGCGTTGGGCTTCGCCATGGAGNNGTCGNGCGCGCTCGAAACCCGTCCGTTCGGTCTCGTCTTCATCCGCTAGAGCATTCTGAAGATGGTGCGGCAAATCCTCCCTGGCGATCATCCGCCCCTGCACCANTGCAACGGCATGCTCAATAGCATTTTCGAGTTCGCGAACATTGCCGGGCCAATCATAGCCACTTAATTCTTCCATCGCCCGGTCATCGACGCCGNCGACGACCTTNTTGTTGCGCTCGGCAAAGACCTGGACGAAACGCTGGATAAAAAGCGCGATGTCCTCGCGGCGCTCGCGCAGGGAGGGCACTTCAATGGTTATAACGTTGAGCCGATAGAGTAGATCGCGGCGGAAACGGCCCTCAGCTACCGCCTGGGGCAAATCCCGATTGGTGGCGGTGATTACCCGACAATCGACCGGTATGGTGCGGTCGCCCCCCACTCGGACGATGGCCTTTTCCTGCAACACGCGCAACAATTTGGCCTGAACATCGGCCGGCATTTCGCCGATCTCGTCGAGAAAGAGCGTACCGCTGCTGGCCAGTTCGAACTTGCCCAGACGCCCCTTTTTGCTNGCGCCGGTAAAAGCCCCTTCGACATAGCCGAACAACTCGCTTTCAATCAGATCGAGCGGCAGGGCNGCGCAATTGACGGCGAGAAAAGGACCTTCGCTATAAGCGCTGGCATTGTGGATGGCCTGGGCGAAGACCTCCTTGCCGGTGCCGGTCTCGCCCTGAATGAGAATATTCGAACCGGTTCCGGCGGCGATGCGGGCCAACTCGACCGTCTTCTCCATGACCGAACTCCGACCGATGATATCTTCGAAGGAAAAGGTGCGCTGGACCCCGATCACCCGGTTGACCAGACGGCCGACCTCGCCCATCTCGCGGAAGGTCAGCACCGCGCCGGCCGCATGTGTCGCGGGGCCCATAATCGGCTGCAGATTGGCCATCACCGCGATCTTACCCGACGCCGCATTGAGCGTCACGACCCGGTTGCTAAATTGCCCGCCCCGCTTGAGCCATTCGCGCAAAGGCGGCTTGTCCTCGACGACTTCGTCTATATGTCGGTTCAGGGCTGCCCCGGCTTCGCAGCCGAGAATGCGCTCCCCAACCGCGTTGATTTCTTCGACGAGGCCGTCGCGATCGACGGCGAGCAAGCCATCGGAAATGGACTGGAGGAAGGCCTGCGAGCGATTGTAGAGNTCGCGCAGNTTGTCGCCCTGTTGCTTTTCGCTGCGNACCAACTCTTGCAGCCGTCCGGTGAGCCGGATATCCTCGATCTCAGCGGCGATCTGGCTCGACAGCGCAAAGAGCATATCGAGATCATCGACGCTAAACAGACGGCGCGCAGTGCCCAGGGGCACAATCTTGTCGAATAGCGTCAGCGTNCCCACAACCCGCTCTTCCAACACCAGGGGCACGCAGACCAGCGAAGACCCCATCGCCCGGGGATCGCGCGGCGCCCGCACGTCGTCGATCATGATCGGTTCGCCCGAAGCGGCGACGTATTCGGCGATGCGCTGCTCGTAAGGCAAGTCGAAGGGACCGTCAGCTTCGGTCACAACCGTGGCCAAAGCCAGCGTGCCATCTTCGACCAGNAANCGCACTGCCGACCCNTTGGCTCGCAGTGCCTCGGCCGCCAACGTGGCGATCAACTCGAGTGACTCATCCAGGTCCAAGCCCGAATTCATCGCCTGCCCCAGTTCGTTGAGCGCCTGCAATTCGCCAGCGCGGCGGCGCATGCCCTCGCGGGTCCGAATAGCGCGGATCAATGCCACGAAGGCGCCGGCGATTTCTCCCTCTAGCCTCGCGATTTCCACGGCGCTATAGTTTTTTGGTGCCACGCNCTGAAGATTGAAGACTCCCGCCAACTCGTCGCCGTCGCCGAAAGGCACGGCGATGATATTGCTGTACTGCGCCTGCTGGCCCGGCAGCAATACGGCTCGGGGATCCTCCCGCATGTGCGCGACAGCCAGGGATTTGCCNTGGAAGGCAGCGAGACCGGTAATACCCCGGCCGACCCGCAAGCGCGCACCGAGCGGNCCGGGCGCGCCGGCACAGGCCTCGAGCACGAGCTCTTCGGCGCGGCGCTCAAGGACGTATACGGCGCAGTAATCCGCGGCGAAATCGTCGGCGATCAACTGCGCCATCTCGTTNAGACTCTCCGAGCGNGGCCGGGCGACCAACTCGAGTGCCGACTTCCAAAACCAGGTGCCACCCCTAGGTGCATTGGCCATAATCAATTCCGTCCCAAATGCGAAACTCCCGCAGGGCATGGCCGCCGCGGGAGTCTGTATGCGCTATGACCACAACGCGCTCAGCGCGTGATTTTGACAATCTTGTAGTGCAATCTCCCCGCGGGCACTTCGATCTCNACCTCTTCCCCCTCCTCGTGGCCCAATAAGCCCTTGCCGATGGGCGAGACCGTGGAGATTTTGCCCGATTCGAAATCCGCCTCCTCCGGCGCGACCAGGGTATAGGTGAGTTGTCGCGCGTTCTTGAGATCTTCCAGTTCAACGGTAGCGCCAATGTAGACCTTATCTTCGGGAATGGACTCGTGCTCGAGCAGGCGGGCGCGACTGAGGGTTTCTTCAAGCTTGCTGATGCGCGCCTCGAGAAAGTGCAACCGCTCCTTCGCCGCCGAATATTCCGCGTTCTCCGACAGGTCGCCGAACTCCCGCGCTCGCTGCAGAGCCTGGCGCACAGTCGGACGCTCGCTCTCCTTGAGNTCCTTCAGTTCGTCCTGGAGTTTTTCGTAGCCTTCACGAGAAAGATATACTTCGCTCATTGCCAACCTCAAACCGGGTAGAACACAACCTACATAAAAAGCGGAAGCGAGTTACCGCTTCCGCTACCGAAATCCTGTTTCAATATACTAAATCGGGCACGGCGATGCAAGCAGTCGGCGCGCCGTCCAAACCCCGCATAAAAGGGGATTTCCCAGGTTCGCCTCTATATGTATATTATCCACTCTCCCCGACTTTTCGATCTCCCCCACCGGCCGCATTGTGCGCGTTATGGCACTGACAATACTGCACTTCGCCGACCTCCATCTCGGCGTCGAAAATTACGGGCGCCTCGACCCGACAACCGGGCTGCACTCGCGGGTTCGCGATTTTTCCGCCAGCCTCGCCATGGCTTTTGACCTAGCCATCGAGGAAGAGGTCGATCTGGTCCTCTTCGCCGGCGATATGTACAAAAACTGCGACCCGACCCCGACGCACCAGCGCGAGTTCGCCCGCCAGCTCCAGAGGCTGCANCAGGCGCGGATNCCCATGGTGCTAATTGTCGGCAACCACGACGCGCCCGTGGCCTACGGCAAGGCTACCTCCATCGACATTTTCAGCGACTTGCAGTTGCAGAGCACCTACGTTGTGCGCCGCCCGGAACTGCTGCGCATCNACACCGCCAATGGCCCGGTGCAAATCGCCGGCCTACCCTGGCCGACGCGCAATATCCTGCGCACCCATGCAGCATACCGCGATCTGCCGCAGGAAGAGGTCACTGCCGCNGTGCAGGAGATCTGCGCTGCCCAGATCGACGAGTTCGCCCGCCAGCTCGACCCCGAGGTCCCGGCGTTGCTCACCGCACATATCGCCGCCGCCGACGCTACCTTCTCCGGCTCCGAGCGCACCGCCATTATCGGCCAGGACCCCATTTTCCTGACCAGNACCCTCGCCAACCCCGCCTNCGACTACGTCGCGCTCGGCCACATCCACAAATACCAGGATCTCAACCGCGGCCAGCACCCGCCNGTGGTCTATGCGGGCAGCCTGGAGCGCATAGACTTCGGCGAGGAAAAAGAGGAAAAGGGCTTCTGCGTGGTGAGTATTGAGGAGGACGCGTCCGCCCCGCGCGGCCGCACCACCGCCTACGAGTTCTTTCCCGTGCCAGCCAGGCCTTTCGCGACCGTCCGCCTGGCGGTCGGAGCAGACGAAGATGCCACTGATAAAATCGTCGCCGCCTGCGAGGCTACCGACCTCGCCGATTGCGTGGTGCGGGTCCTCTACGACCTGCCCAGCGGCTACGCCGAGCCGGTCGATCTACAGCGGGTGCGCCAGGCGCTCGAATCTGCCTACCACATCGCCTCGATCCAGCCGCGCTTCGCGCCCGTGGAACGCCAGCGCCGAGCCGAGGTAAGCGAGGATCTCAATCTCGGCGAAGCACTCGACCGCTATATCGACAATAGCNCCGAACTGCAGCAANACCGCCAAGAGCTCAAGGACCACGCGCTGCAACTNGAGCGCGCGCTNGAACTCGGCCAGCGCGAGGANGAGGNCGCGTGATNCCCCTCTCGCTCAAGCTGCAAAACTTCCTCAGCTACGGCGAAGACGTGCCCCTGCTCGACTTCAGCCAATTNCACATCGCNTGCCTGACCGGCGACAACGGCCACGGNAAGTCGGCNCTNCTCGACGCGATCACCTACGCGCTNTGGGGCCACGCCCGCAAGCATCAGGAAGCGCGCAACCCCAACGAGGGCCTGTGCCGGATCGGCGCGCGGGAAATGCGCATCGACTTCGACTTCGCCCTCGACGGCGAACGCTTTCGCGTCATCCGCAGTTGGCGCCGCACCAAGCGCGGCATCGCAAATCTCGAATTGCAGGTGGAGGACGGCGACACCTTCCGCACCCTCAGCGAGGGGGAGGGCATCGCCCCGACCCAAGAACGCATCGACCAGTTGCTGGCCATGAACTACGACACTTTCGTCAACTCGGCCTTTATCGTCCAAGGGCGCGCCGACGAGTTCACCCAGAAGAGGGCCAGCGAGCGCAAGGAGATCCTCGGCCAGATCCTCGGCCTCGGCCGCTACGACCAACTCCAGGGCATGGCCCGGCTCCGCCACCGGGAATACAGCCAGCAAAACGCCGGCGTGCAGGCGCGCCTAGAAGATCTCGACACCCAATTATTGGAGCGCGACGCGCAGGAAGCCGAGCTGCGCGCGGTCAATGAACGCCTGCAACATCTCGGCGAGGAGATCGCCGCCCAGGAAAAGAACCAGGCCACACTCGACGCCAAGCGCCTGGAGCACGCCCAAACCCAACAGCGGCTCGACGCGATCGCCCGGGAGCAAGAGCGCCTCGCCGAAAGGGCACAACAAGTGGCCAAAGAGCTCGATTACCTGTGCGAGCAACAGCGCAAGGACGGCGATATTCTCGCCGCCGCCGNGGAGATCGAACGCGATTTCGCCACCCACAACGAACTCCGTGCCGAAGTCGCCCAACTCGACCAGCTAGTGCAACANCGGAGCCAACTCGATACTCGCCGTGGCGAATTGCAGGAGCAAGTCAACCGGGCACGACAGGAAGTGCAAATACGACAAGAACAATGGACGGCCACGCTCGAAGTTTTGGAAGGCCAACTCGACGACCTCAAAGCCCTGCTCGAACAGGAGCAGACCATCGCCGTGCGCCATGCTCAGTTCAAAGCCACCAGCGAGCAGGACCAGGCCCTCGAACAGGCGCGCATACGCCACGAGGCACTGATCCACGAAAGCGACCGACTCGAACACGCCNNCNGCCTCGCCGAGCANAACCGCGAGAGCCAGCGCGCGGCGCTGGTNGAACGCCTGGAAAAAGCGCNNGCCGANGCCNTCGACNGCGACGAACTCGCCGAGNGNAACGCCGAATTGCAGACCCGCATCGACNACCTTGNNACCAAGGCGACCGAACGCGACCAGCTCAAGGAACAGGGCGGCACCCTCAAGACCCAGATCGGCGAGCGGCGGCAACAATTGGCAGCTGCGGAAGACGCCTTGGCCGAAGAGCGGCGGCAGGCCGACAGCCACCTCGGCATCGACGCCGCCGAATGCCCGCTGTGCGGCAGCNCTCTCGACGCCGAACACCGCGCGCGGGTTGCGGCCGAACTAGCCGAGCGCGAGGCGCAACACAGCTCCCGCATCCAGGTACTCGATAGCGATATTACATCTCTCGACGAGCAATTGCGCGAGATGCGGACGCGCTATCAGGCACTCGACGGCGAAACCGCCCCCCTGCCGCAATTGATCCAGGAACTGGCCGACGCCACAGCCCGCCACCGGCAATTGCGCGAGTCGGCAGCCGAGGCGAAAAAACTCGACAAGCAAGTCGCCGAGCTCGACCAGGAGACGGTGGCTCCAGAAGAGNGCCAGCGCCTGAAAAAAAATCGNCNANGAAATCGGCCAACTCGGCTACAACGCCGCAGATCACGCCGCCCTCCGCGCCAAACTCGCCGAACTGCGCGCGGTCGAATTGGAATACACCCGCCTNCAGGACGCCCGGACCCAGGCCGACCGCCTNGAGGCCGAGAGGACCGAAGCCCAGAAGAAGCGCGACCTNGCCGCCAGCTACCTGGCCGAATCGCGCTATGCCCAAGACGAGCGCGCAGAATTGCAAAAAGTCGAGACAAAAATCGCCGCACTCGGCTACGACGAAGGCGAGCACCAGCGCCTGCGTCGCCGCCTCGACGACTTGCTCGACAGCGTGACCAAATTCGAACGGCTGCAGAATGCCCAGCGCCGCCGCGATTCGACGAGCGAGGGTCTCGAACGCTATGGTGCAGAATCAGCCGCTATCGACGCACAATTGCAGCAGGCCGCACGCGACGAGGATGCCCTGCGACAAAGGGCTGGCGAGCTCGGCGANGTCGCGACGCAACTGGCCGACAACCAAACTCGGCTCGACAAATTGCGCGAAGAAAGAGACGAACGCCTGCAACGCCAGGGTGCGCTCGAAACCCTCTGCGTCCGCCTGGCCGACATGGCCACCGAGNGCAACAAACTGCGCGAAGAACTCAAGGGCGACCAGCGCCAGGCCTGGATCTACCAGCGGCTCGACGATGCCTTTGGCAAGGACGGGATCCAAGCGCTGATCATCGAAAATGCCGTGCCGCAGATCGAGAAGGAGGCCAATGCCATCCTCGCGCAGCTGACCGACAACCGCATCCAGATTTCCTTCGAGCTGCTGCGCGACCTCAANAAGGGCGGNACCAGCGAAACTCTCGACGTGGTNATCGCCGACGAAATCGGCGAGCGTTCCTACCACCTCTACTCGGGCGGCGAGGCCTTCCGCACCAATTTCGCCCTGCGCATCGCGCTGTCCAAAGTGCTGGCAATGCGCTCGGGCACCCGCTTGCGCACTCTCTTTATCGACGAAGGTTTCGGCACCCAGGACCAGCACGGCCTCGAGCAGCTTATCGAGGCCATACAGGTGGTCAGCCGCGACTTCGACAAAGTCCTAGTCGTCACCCACCTGCCCCAGCTCAAGGCCGCCTTCCCGGTCCAGATCGAAGTAACCAAACACCCCGATCTGGGCTCACGCTTCGAAATAGTCCGGCACAACTGAAGGACAAAGCGATCGTGTATCCAATTCCACCTCTACCGCATCCGCACTATGGCCACTCAAACCGATGATCCCACGTCGGCGGCGCAGTATACCGCCGCCCGCACCGGCGCCGCACTNCGCGATGCCTCGCACTGTGGCCGGTTGCAGCTCAGCGGCGCCGACCACCTCGATTTCCTGCACCGCATGACCACCAATGCCTTCGCCGATCTCGAACCGGGACGCGGGGTGGAGGCCGTATTTATCGAACAACGGGCACGGATTATAGACCTCGGCGTCTTCTACCGCGGCGCCGACAGCACGCTCTTGTTGGTCGGCCCCGGCGCGCAGAGCGAAATCCCCATCTGGCTCGACCGCTTCATCTTCGCCGAGGCGATTGATTTCGCTGATATCACCGCTAGCACGGCTATGTTGGAATGCTGTGGGCCGCAGGCTGCAGCCCTGGTCGCACAGGTACTGGAGCTGGATCTAAGCCAAACCCGCGCAGGCGACTTGCTGGCCGTGCCAGCNGCAGACGCGCCGTGGCTGGCGCGCCGGGACTGGGACGGCTGTCCCGGTTTGCGCGCGATCGGCACACTCGACGCCATCGGCCTCTTGCGCGANAAATTAATCGCCAGCGGCGCGCAAACCATCGGCGAGGAGGCCTGGGAAATCCTGCGCGTCGAGCGGGGTGAGCCGCGCAAGGGACGCGAGTTGACCGAGGATTACAATCCCTGGGAAGCCGGGCTCGGCCGCGCCATNCACATGGACAAGGGCTGCTATATCGGCCAGGAAGTCATCGCCCGCCTCGACACCTACGACAAGATTAAACAGCACCTGGTCGGCCTGCGCCTGCCCGNAGGAGACCTCCCCGCACCAGGTCAGCCCCTGCGCGACGACCGGCGCGAGGTCGGCCGCATAACTTCGACGGCTGACTCGCCAACGCTGGGACCGATTGCCCTGGCCTACGTGCGCCGCGACGCCTGCGACGCNGGCACCGAACTCGCGTTGGACCAAGGCAGAGCCACCGTAGTTACCCTGCCTTTCGCCATACCATGAAGCCCCCGCCCAGCGCCGGGCACCGCAAAATCATCCACCTCGGCATGGACGACGCCATCGATCCGGCCGCTCGAGTCGAGCTGCTGGCTCTGCTGCGCGAGTACACCGATCTCGTCGAATTCACCGCTGCCGATGACGCCTTCCTCGACATCACCTACAACGCTTTCGACATTCCCTTCGGCGCGCGCGTAGCCAAAATGATCAAGGGCGATATCAAGAGGCAATTGGGCCTGGGGATTTCGCTCGGGCTGGGACCGACCAAGTTCATAGCCAGCGTGGCCATGGCCAGCGCCCGCCCCGACGGACTGACTATCGTGCGACCGGAGCAGGTCGCCGACTTCCTCGCCGACGCGCCCCTCGACCTGCTCCCGGGCGTTGGCGCCACTACATGCCAGCGCCTCGCCGCGATGGGCGTCGCGAACATCGGTCAATTGCCGGGACGGGCCGAATTGGCGCGCCAATTCGGCCAGCGCGGGCACCGGCTGTGGGCGCTGGCGCAGGGCCTGGACAGCGACCCCGTCGCCCCGACCGAACAGCCCAACCGAATCGGCGAGGAAAAAACCTTCGACACCCCTGTATACGATAGAGAGGAAATGCGAGACGCGGTGCGCGCAATGGCCGCGGTGCTCAGCGGTCGCCTGCGCCGCCGCAGACTTAGAGGCCGACTGGTAAGCGTTGAGGTTCTCTATCCCGATATTGGCGAAGAGACGCGCTCCAGCCAACTACCCGACTACACCGACGCAGCGCAAACGCTTATGGCAGCGGGCATAGAATTGCTGCGACGCACCGAGGTCTCGACCCGGGGCGTGCGGCGGCTCGGCCTCAGTCTCGGCAGCTTTTCAGGGGAAGCCGCCGAACAACTCAACCTCTTTGGCTAGGCCGCTTCCTGTGGCAAGACCGAATCGCCATAGGGCAAAACCAATATGCGCGCCTGCTCGCCCACCACCGTGCGGGCAGCAGCCAGGGCCGCGTCGAGATCGGCGAAGGGCTCCAATCCGACCTGACCCAATATATCAACCGGCAGCTGCGAGACGAAATGCACGCGGGCCTTTTGCAAAACCGAGGCGATGGCCGCGGCCTTGTGCCCACCAAGCACGAATTCGCGCCCGATGCGCTCGAGAATGCCGTCGGCCGAATCCGCCTCCTGCAGCCATGCGGCAAAGGTCTCGCTGCCCAGCCCCTCCCGACATTCCGCGACCCAGACGATAACGCCTCCCTCACGCACGGCGTGCACGGCGTTGTCGAGCGCCTTCTGCGCCTGGTACATATTGACATCAAGGGGATAGCCCCCGGCGCTGACCAGTACGATATCGGCCAACTCGGCGATCGGCACCGCCCCGCGCGCGGCAACGGCCTCGCAACCCCGGCGGTGGGCTGTCTCGACATCGCCAGCGAAGGCGGCAACAATGTGGTGGTGGTCATCGACGATCACATTGAGGATAAAATCGACGCCGAGCATCGCCACGCCCTCTTCGAGATCCTCGCGCACCGGATTGCCGGCCAGGCGGCCGGTGGTAGCCCCGGGCTGGGTCATCAGGCCGTGGTTGGCAGTGATGGTCGCTTTGGAGGCGCAACCGGGTAAAATCGACTTGGCCCCGCCGGAAAACCCGGCGAAGTAGTGGAATTCGAGATTGCCCAGGCAAATCCGCACATCGGCATCGACCAGCGGGCGAAATATTTCGACGGGCGTACCCCGTGCGGTGACGCCGAGACGGACCACGTCTTCCGGGTCGTGATTGACAACTGCTACCCGCGCATAAACGTCGGCCCCAACCATTTGCTCCAATTCGGCCGCAGTCTGTGCGCGGTGCAGCCCCAGGGCCACCACGATTTTGACATCCGCAGCGGCGACTCCGGCAGCGAAAAGTTCCTCTAACAGCGGCGGCAATAGGCGGTCGGAGGGGCATGGTCGGGTCATATCGCTGACGACGATGGCGACCTTCCGACCTGGCCCAACTAGCTGGCGCAGCGGCGCCGAGCCGATCGGATGGGCCAGCGCCTCACGCAACAGGAAGCACTCGTCGCCGTGGTCCTCGCCACCTTCCGCGGGCAGCACCACCCCCAACAGTTGGTCGTCGGGTACTGAGCAGCGCAGGTGGTCGTCGCCAAAGGGCAGTTCGACTTGACTCATCGGTCCTCCTAATTCATGGCGCAGGCGCCGGCGCCGCGCGGGTCACCACAAGTACCGCACGGTCCTGCCGGCACGCGGTCAGCCATGGCACCGGCTGAGACGGCAAAACTCGACAATTTCTTCTCCAGCTCGGTGCTAGCGCAGCTCGGGCAGGCAGGTTCGGCCGCGCCCTGGACCAATTGCTCGAAGGCCGTGCCGCACCCCTTGCAGTCGTATTCGAAAATGGGCATAGTTCACGCTCCGTGCAGGGCCGGCTGGTAGAGGCCGACACTATAGAATTCGTAGGACGCCGCCTTGTCGGGAAAATCCATTACGTGCACCGTAAATCGGGAGGGCACACCGGTGTCGGGCATGTGGTCGCGGAAGAAGCCGCTATAGGCCTCGGCATAGGCCTTGTAGATTCGCTGCTGCTCCTCCTGAAAGAGCTGCGGCTCGACAAGCGGGTTGATGTCCTTGGGCTGGGCCCCGAAGGCATGTACCTCGATAAAGTCGATCTTGGCGATCGAATCGCAAATCTCCGCCTCCTGCAACCACTTTTCCCAGCTGCGAAATACCAATTCGACCTCGACCGAAGGCTCCATGCGCACCAGTTCGTCGCGCTCGAGTACGCCCTTGGCCGAATGACCGCCGGTCAGCCCCGCGAAGTAGATCTTGAGGTCGCCACCGTCCAGTTGCTCGGTCACCAGCGCCGACAGAGTCGGATGGTCGCCACCGTAATAGTAGGTCAGCCGTCCGCGCTTCTTGACATTGAAAGCCATTTCTCTCCCTTCCGTTCTTGTGATGTTATAGGGCTTCTACCAGAATCTCGGCCCAATGACGCGCCCGGAGCCCGGTAAAATCGGCAATTTGGTGGCGGCACGAAGTTCCCACCGCCGCGATCTCGGCATCTGGCGGCGCCTGTTCCAATGCGGCAAAGAGTCGCTCCTGCCCCACCAGCCGCGATACCTCGTAGTGTTCCTTCTCGTAGCCGAAACTGCCGGCCATGCCGCAACAACCCGAGGCAATCTCCTCGACCTGGAAGTTGGGCGGCAGATTCAGCACCGCCAGCGTGGCGGCAGTGCCCGCAAGCGCCTTCTGGTGGCAGTGGCCATGCACCAGGATGTGGCGCGCAGTAGCGGTGAATTCGAGATCCAGTCGCCCGGCGCGCGCTTCGTCGGCGAGAAAATCCTCAAGTAGCAGCGCCCGCTCGGCCACCGCCGCGGCCCGGGGATCGTCGAGCAAATCGCGATAGTCGTCGCACAAAGCCGATATGCAGCTCGGCTCCAGGCCTACAATCGGCACGCCCTCGGCCGCATAAGGCGCCAGGGCCTCGACATTTTGTCGCGCCATCTCGCGCGCGCGGTCGAGAAAGCCCTTGGAAATCAGCGGCCGCCCGCAGCAGACTTTCTCAGCGACCAGCACGACCTCATAGCCAGCGCGCTCGAGGATAATGGTCGCCGCCATGCCGATGGCCGGCTCGCTGTACTCGACGAACGTATCGTTGAAGAGCACCACCCGTCCCCTGTTGCCCTCAGTTTTGTAGGCGCGTCCGGCAAACCAGCGCGAAAAAGTCTCGCGCGCGAAAGCCGGCAACTTGCGGCGGCGGTCGATCCCGAACAGTGCGTCGAGCAGCCAGCGGTTGGGGCGACTGCCGCCGAGCCAGTTCGACAGGGGAGCCAAAGCCGAGCCCCAGCGGCTGATGCGGGCGATATTGGCAAAAATATGCGAGCGCAATGAGAAGCCGTGCTGCTGGTGATAGTGGGCGAGGAATTCGTATTTGAGCTTGGCCATATCGACATTGGAGGGACACTCGGCCTTGCAGGCCTTGCACTCGAGGCACAGGTCCAGTACCCGGTGTACTTCGCGGCTGTGCAGACCGTCGGGCAGTGAACCCGATAGCGCCGCGCGCAGGGCATTGGCCCGGCCGCGCGTGGTGTGTTCCTCGTCCAGTGTCGCCATATAGGAGGGGCACATGGTGCCGACGAGCTTTTTGCGGCACTGGCCGACGCCCGAGCACATTTCGACCGCTTCCTGAAACCCGCCGGCGGCGCTGAAGCTGAAATAGGTCTCGACCTTTTGCGTCTGGTAGCCATCGTCGTAGCGCAGATTTTGGTCCATCCGCGGCGGGCGCACGATCTTGCCGGGATTCATCGTATCTTGGGGGTCGAAGGCGGCCTTGACCTCGGCAAAGGCCGCGACCAGTTCGGGACCGAACATCTTCTCGATCCACTCGCTGCGAGCCAACCCGTCGCCATGCTCGCCCGTCATCGCGCCGCCGTACTGGAGGACCATATCGCTCATCCGCTCCTCGATATGGCGCAATAGCTCTATGCCCTCAGGGTCCTTGAGGTTGAAAATAGGCCGAATGTGCAATAACCCCACGCTCGCGTGCCCGTAGTATTCCGCCGCTAAGCCCAACTCGTCCATCAGCGCGACGACGCCCCGCACATAGGCCGGCAGGTGTTCGACCGGCACGCAGGTGTCCTCCACCCCGGGATTGGGCTTGGGATCGCCCTTCATGCCCATCAACAGCCCCAGACCAGCTTTGCGCAACTCCCAAATGGCCTTCTGGGCACCGGGCTCGATCGCCCGAACATAGGCATAGCCCATTTCGCGCTCGCCCAGCCGAGCCTCCAACTCGTCCATCTTGCGGCCCAACTCGGCTTCCGATTGGGCGAAGTATTCGACGACCAGCAGCGCGGCGGGGTCGCCGTCGAGAAAGCGGCGGCTCGGCGCGTGCTCAATGGAATCGATGGTCTGGTCGAGCAGAATCTTGTCGATCAGTTCGCAAGCGACCGGCGCGGTCTCCAAAGCCACGAGATTGGCCTCCACCGACTCGACCAGGTCGTTGAAATGCACGGCGACCAGCCCCTTGTGCGCAGGCAGTTCGACCAGATTGAGCTTGGCTTCGACCACCGTGCACAGGGTGCCTTCGGAACCGACCGCGATCTTGCTCAGATCAAAGGGCGTGCCGTTGATAAATTCATCGAGATTGTAGCCGGAAACGCGCCGCATCACCGACGGAAACCCCGCGCGAATCTGCTCGGTGCGCTCGTTAGCAATGCGGCGAATTTCACGGTAGATCTGACCTTCGAGATCGTCGCCGGCGGCGCGCTGCTGGTACCTCTCTTCGTCCACCGGCCCCAATACCGCCCGCGAACCGTCGGCGAGGACCACTTTCAGTTCGAGGACGTGGTCGATGGTCTTGCCGTAAATGATAGAATGGGCACCGCAGGAGTTGTTGCCGATCATACCGCCGATATTGGCACGGCTGCTGGTGGAAACATCGGGCGCAAAAACGAGCCCGTGCGGCTGGAGATAGGCGTTGAGTTCGTCGAGAACCAAGCCCGGTTGCACGCGCACCCAACGCTCCTCGGCATTGAACTCGAGCACGCGGTTCATGTATTTGGAACAATCGAGGTGAATAGCCGCCCCCACCGACTGTCCCGCCAGGCTGGTGCCGCCGCCACGCGGCAGCACGGCGGCCCCATTTGCGGCCGCGACGGCGATGGCGGCAGCCACGTCGTCTTCGTCCCTGGGCACGACCAGGCCCAGTGGTTCGATCGCGTAGATACTGGCATCGGTGCGATAGAGCATGCGGGACACGGCGTCGAAGCGCACTTCGCCTTTGACAGCGCGCTGCAAGGCCGCTGCTAGCTCGTCTCTAACCTGCAAGCTGATAATCCTCTTAGGTCAATATTGGCTCGATGGATAGCCCGGTACTCGTCGTGTAGAGGGGCGCACAAATCTAAAAAGGCCCCCATCTAGCGTCAAATTCCCGCTTTGGCCCGGTCGTTCTGCACACCGCCTCGCCGCTGTGCTCGCACTCGCGAATTTCAAACCCCGTGACCCCAACTGCGA
The DNA here is from genome assembly GCA_002724215.1 of Gemmatimonadota bacterium. Taxonomy (GTDB): domain Bacteria; phylum Latescibacterota; class UBA2968; order UBA8231; family UBA8231. The sequence goes on from PBOD01000062.1 coordinate 15,460, forward strand.
GAATCTTTTACCCCCTTTGACTTAGCCAAATCCCTAGTTTATTACTGCCAATCTTTTGCCGCCAAGTGCGTTCTAAAGAAAATGAACTAAAACATCAATATGTCGTTGACAAATATTTCCACCCCCAATATATTGTCATCCGACCACGTGGTTAAGCGCGCAAAAGAGGGGGCTTCCGGGACAAGGGGAGATCGCGGAAGTCCCCACTTTTTTATATTTTCCCAAGACTTATGCCGCAAGAAAAACCGGTCACGGTAGAAATCTTCAAACAGACCTACCAACTGGGCACCAGCGAAGGGCGCGACGCCGAATACGTCCGCCGTGCCGCCGCCTATCTCGACGAGAAAATGAATGAGGCCGCCGCCGCCGTCGGCAATCGCGCGCCTCTCGACATCGCCATTCTCGCCGCCCTCAATATCGCCGAAGAAGTCCTCGCTGCCCGCCAGCAAAAAGAGCGGATGCTCGATCAGGCCGACGCCCAGATCGACTCCTTTACCCAACTGCTGACCGATCCCGACGACAAAGACGACGCCGAAGAAGACCCACCCGCCGGCACCAGACGCTTCTAACTCTTTATCCTATATGTAGTACTCGGCTCCAGTAGCCCCGCTTTCGCGGGGGTGCGGCGCATTGAGCGGACACCGCGCCTTGTATTCGGGATCGAGCCGCGCCCACAAATATTCGAGCGCGTGCTGATTCCAGCGAAAAAAGTGGTCCCGACCGATATACTCGATCGAACCCGAGCGCTCCAATACGTCGGTAAATTGTTTTTTTGCCCGGGTGAAGTAGAGCTCAACGCCTATTTCGCGCAGGCGCTCGACCACATTGCGCAAAGTCCGCTCGCCCGAGGCATCGATCTGATTGATGCCCTCGGCTTCAAGAATGAGGAATTTGAGTTGCGGTGCGCGGGCAATCGTCTCCAATACGCTATCCTCGAAATAACTGCTGGCCCCAAAATAAAGGCGCCCGTCGAAGCGCATAATGGCAATCTGCTGGCCCGGCTGCAGGCTCTGTTCCCCGGCGTCGCGCAAAGTGCCGTCGAGGTGGCGGGTGAGATAGACCACGTCGGGCCGCATCGTCCGGTAGAGATTGAAAACCAGCGCTAGGCCGACACCCAGGCCGATGCCCAGATGCAGGGCCGGCGCCAAGAGCAGCGTCCCGCAGAAGGTCAGCGCCCCGACGACCCCGTCGTGCAAGCTGATGCGCCAGGCGGCCCACAGCGGTTGAATCTGAACCAGACTGAAGACCGCGGCAATGATGATGACCGCCAGCGTCGCCTGCGGCAAATAGTACAGCAGGGGCGTCAGCCACAGCAGGGTCGCGGCGACTACTAGCGAAGTGACCACCGACGAGAATCCCGTCCGGGCGCCGCTCTGGTGGTTGACCGCCGAGCGCGAGAAGGACCCAGAGACCGCATAACTACCAAAGAACCCGCCGACCAGATTAGCCATGCCCTGACCGACCAGTTCGCGATTGATATCAAGCTGCTGACGGGTCTGGGTGGCAATGGTCTTGGCAATGGCCATAGCCTCCATTAAGCCGATCAGGGTCAGGGTCAGACCGCCCAGCAAAAGCTGGGGCATGGCCTCCAGATCGATGGGCGGTACAGACCAGGCGGGTAAACCGCGGGGAATTTCGCCCACGATACCACCACTATACCCGCCGAGCCAAGATGCCAGCGTGGTGACCATCACTGTCAGTAGCATATTGGGCAACGCCGGGGCTAGACGACGCAGGGCCAGGAGCAACCCGCCCGCCAGCACCGCCATCCCCACGGTCGGCCAATGGACTCCGTCTAGGGCAACGATGAACACGCGATAGACCCCCAGCACGTGCGCGTCGGCACGCTGGGCTTCGACGCCGAGAATTTTATTCAACTGGGAGGTGGCAATAATCAGTGCCGCGGCATTGGTAAAGCCGATTACCACCGGCCCCGAGAGCAAGTTGACCAATAGGCCCAGCCGCATAACCCCCATTGCGAAGCGAATGGCTCCAACGACCAGCGCCAGCACCAGCGAATAGGCGATAAAGGCTTCGCCACCGGCGGGTGCAAGCACCTGAACGGTGGTGGCGCTGAGCAGTGAAGCCATTGCCACCGGGCCGGTGGCCAGTTGGCGCGAGGAGCCGAAAAGCGCGGCGATCGCCGGCGGTAAAAAGGCGGCGTAGAGCCCGTAGACCGGCGGCAAACCGGCCAATTCGGCGTAGGCCATGGCCTGGGGCACCAGAATCAGGGCCACGGTTATGCCCGCGACCACGTCGGCGCGCAATACGCCCGGCTGCCGCAATTCGGGGAACCACTGGAGAAATGGAAAGATGCGTTGCATGGGAAAAAGGCTTGGTTGACATCCACCCGTCGGTCGGATTACAATAAATAATACGCAGTTCTGTCACATTATCCACCCCAAGCACGGAGCCCCCGATGGAACCACGCGAACCAAAAGCCTTTTTCGAAGATCGGGGCTATTTGATCGTCGAAGACCTGCTCAGCGCCGACGAAATCAAACAGAGCCAGCGCGAAATCCAACGCCTGCACCAGTTAGCCGCCAACCTCGAGGCCCGCGAGGACGATCCACGCCTAGGACACTTCCAGCGCGAACCCTTCGCCAAGGACGAGAACAGCAATGGCGTGCCGGTACTGCGCAAAATAGAAAACACCCGCCAACTCTCCCCCCACTTCGCCGACCTATCGGCCCACCCGCGACTGGTNGCGACGGTGCAAAATCTCNTCGGAGACGACCTGCTGCTCTTTCGCAGTACACTGATGCTCAANCCCGCNTTCCACGGCTCCGCCCACGCCCTGCACCAAGATTCTGCCTACTGGCCGATGGAACCGCCCNCGCTGATCACNGTCAGCATCGCCCTCGACGACGCCACCCCGGCAAACGGCTGCATCAAGATCATTCCCTGCAGCCATCACTGGGGCCTGCAAGATTGGGGCCACATCGCCCAAGATCAGGACGCGCCGCTGACCACCCGCGACGACATCGACCAATCTGCCCCCATCGACGTCCCTCTCAGGGCCGGCTCGGCGGTGCTCTTCCACAGTCTGATGGTCCACGGCTCCGGCCCCAACCAGACCGACCGCTCGCGCAACACCGCGCTCTACGCCTATTTCTCGCCACACGTGCGCTACGTACCCCGCGCAGGCGCGGCCCGGGAAAAGGCCTTCCCGGTAGTGGCCGGACTCGACGGCGCACGAGAGCACACCCTGGTCGCCTCTTGATCGCGGTCTTGCTGTTGGCCGCTTTGTGCCCCTCCCTTGCTGACAGCCAGTATCTCGCACTGCCCTCCGATCTGCCCGTCCGCGACGGCGTCCTCGGTCTGCGCACCCAGACGCTCACCGCCGACAGCCTCATCGTCGATAAAGTCCTGCTCCACAGCCCGGCCCACCGCGCCGGCATCCGCCGCGGCGATCGGCTCATAGCCGTCGGCCCCTACCGCGTCCGCACCACAGATGAACTGGCGCGCAGCATCGCGAGCCACGCGCCGGGCGACACGCTGACGCTGACCCTGGAGCGCAATGGTCGGACCGCGCAGCGCCAATGCGCGGTCACGAATATCGCACAGCTCTACTACTTGATGGGCGAGGAGGGAGGCGCGCCAGCCACCTATAAGGACTATCCGCCCGCCGTCGCGGCCGATGAATCCACCGCCCGGACGCTGGTCCGGCGGCTGTCTGCATCGGCGCTCGACTCGCTGCGCGACGCGCTGGTTTTTGAAACTGAGCGCTACGGACGCGACGACCGGCTGGCCGCCGTAGACCTGGCCCTGCGCGCCCCGCTCGCCAGCGGACGCATCGCCAGCAATCTGCTCGACGACTTTAGCACCGCCACCAGCCTGAGAGACCATCTGAAGACCGCTGCCTACCACCTGGACCTCAACCTCGAGACCGTCGAGACCGAGAGCAGCACTGGCATCCGCGCCGGTATCCCCGCCCTCATCGACGCCTGGGGCACAGCCGCGGCAAAGGTCGACAGCGCCTTCGCTTCTCTCACGCCTGCCGATCGAGCAAACCTCAGGCCCGGCGCCGCTGCTTTGTTACAGCGCTTCGGCGCGACCTTCTATATCGACGAGGGCGACAGCAGCGAAACCGCCGCTCATATTCACACACTGCGCCTGGCCAAAAAGGTCGATATTGCGTCGATCTTCCACGGCGCCATGCATCTTGCCCACTTTGCCGACCCCGATCGCCTCGACCTTTTGGCCGCGCAAATCCACGACCTCTCCCCCATCCCCGCCAGCGCTCTACCCCAGGGACTGCGCGGCTCTTTTCTCTACGCCGACAGCACGGGCCTAGGCTGGCTGCTCGTCGGCGACACAGGCCCCAATTTTTACGGCTCCGGAGCAGGAGTGATTGTCGATCTCGGCGGCGACGACACCTATTTGCATCGTCCCACCGCCCCCACTACCCTGATCATCGATTACCAGGGCGACGACCGCCATATCGGCGGCGGCGTGGCCAGCGGCATCGCCGGCATCGGCCTCGTAGTGGACCTGACTGGCAATGACCTCTACCACAGTCGCAGCCTCGCCCTGGGTGCGGCCTTCTGCGGCATTGGCGTGCTCTGGGATCACAGCGGCGACGACATCTACCTCGGCGGTCTGGGTAGTCAGGGCGCGGCGTTTTTCGGTGCGGGTCTACTCCTCGACGACGGCGGCGACGACGCCTATGCCGCCGACCTCTTCGCCCAGGGTTTTGGGGGTAGTAGAGGCCTGGGGCTGCTCTCCGACCGCGGCGGGACCGACCGCTATTTCGCAGGCGGACGCGTGCCTTCCGCCTACGGTACGCCCAATACCTATGCGGGTTGGGCTCAGGGCGCGGGCTGCGGCTTCAGGGGCTATGGACCGGGAGGGATCGGGCTGCTCGTCGATGGCGGCGGCGACGACGACTATCAGGGCGGGGACTTCGCGCAGGGGGTCGGCTATTTTTTCGGTCTCGGCGCACTCGGCGACCTCAGCGGCAACGACCGCTATCGCGGCAGCCGCTACGCCCAGGGCACGGCCGCCCACCAGGCTGTCGGCGTGCTGATCGATCGGTCCGGCGACGATCGCTACAGCGCGAAAATAGCGGCATCCCAGGGCGCGGGGTGGGATGCCGCCATAGGCTATCTGGCGGATTGGGGTGGCAACGACCGCTACGATGCCCGGCATTTGAGCCAGGGCGCGGCGGCGATGAACGGCTTGGGCCTGCTCTTTGATGGAGATGGCGCGGATACTTATAGCGCGCAAAGCGGCCAGGGCTTCGGCGATGAGACCGCCTATTGGCCCCAACGACAGGCGCCCAACCTCGGCGTGCTGATCGACCGCGGCGGCGACCGAGATATCTACAACCTGAGAAAAAACGAGGCCGACGCCCGCGACGCGGGAATCGGCCTATTTTCAGATCGCTAACTTTTGGCCGGATTGAGAATCAGCGACATTTCGCGGCCTTCCATCCTCGGCTCCTGATCGACGATGGCTACGTCTTCGAGCTTTACCGCCAGCCCCCGCAATAGTTCGCGCCCCCGTTCCTGATAGGCCATCTGGCGGCCGCGGAAACGGACACTGACCTTGACCCGGTTGCCCTTCTCGATAAACTCGCGGATATGGGCCATGCGGTATTCGAGATCGTGCTCGGAGATGTTGGCTCCGGCAATGCGGATACCCTTCATCTGCACGTTGTGCTGCTTCTTGCGTGCCTCCTTAGCCTTCTTTTCCTGGTCGTAGCGGAATTTGCCGTAATCGATGATGCGGCAAACCGGCGGGCGGGCTTCTGCCGCGACCTCAACCAGGTCGAGATCGGCTTCTTCGGCCATGGCCAGGGCCTGAGCCGTCTCGATAACACCCACTTGCTCGCCGTCGGCGCCAATCAAGCGCACCTGGGGCACGCGGATATCATCGTTTACTCTGGTGAAACTCTTTCTCTTTGTTGCGATAGCCTCAACCTCCATTGAGAGTAGATGGGGAGCGGGTAGCCCCCGCGTCTGCATTTTGCATATGATAATATAAGGCCTTACGTTTTTCTGTCTATCGATTCGTTTTCGGATGCACTTTANCGACTGCTCAGCAACGGACCAGTATCTTAAATCTTAAACCACTGCTAAAATTTAAACAAGAGCCTATTTTGGTCGCTATGGCCATATTGATTATTTTCACCCATCCTCCAATGAAAGGAGAATAATGGCGCNCACATATGACGTATACGGGGTTGGCCACGCCCTGGTGGACATCCAGTACCGGGTCGATCCCGAATTCCTCGCCGAGAATCAAATTGACAAAGGGGTTATGACCCTCGTCGATNCCGAGCGGCAGACCNCCCTCGCCGCCGCCCTCACCGCCGACCCGGTCGCCTCGGCCTCCGGTGGCTCGGCCGCCAATACCATGATCGGCGTCGCCCGCTTCGGCGGCCAAGCCTACTACGCCTGCCTGACCGGCCGCGACGAGTGGGGCGATTTCTACCAACGCGACCTGGAGGAGGCCGGCGTCGCCACCAACCCCGCCAATCGCGACGAGGGCACCACCGGCCAGTGCCTGGTCTTTATCACCCCNGACGCCGACCGCACGCTCAATACCTTTCTCGGCATCAGTAGCGCCATCGGCCCGGCCCAACTCCAGGAAGACATCATCGCCGACAGCCAGTTCGTGTACCTGGAGGGCTATCTCTTCAGTTCCGACGACGGTTTCGCCGCCGCAATAAAGGCCCGGGAAATGGCCCGGCGCCACGGCACCACCGTCGCGCTGACCCTGAGCGATCCCTTCATGGTCGGCGCCTTCAAGGAACGNTTCGACGCGATTATCNACCAGGGCATCGATCTACTGTTCTGCAATGAGGAAGAGGCCATGGCCTGCACCGGCGCCGCCGACCGCGCGGCCGCCGGGGACCTCCTCGCCGGCCGCGCCGCCACCACCTTTATCACTTGCGGCGCCGACGGCGCGCTGGTCTACGCCGACGGCGGCAAGGAGTTGGTACCCGGCGTCGAAGTAACAGCCGTCGATACCACCGGGGCCGGCGATCTATTCGCCGGCGGCGCACTCTACGGCCTGAGCCACGGCTACAGCCCCGCCGACTCGGCCCGACTGGGTTCCTACGCCGCCGCCCAGGTCGTCGCCCGCTTCGGTCCCCGGCTCGAGGATTCGCTCGCCGACCGCATCGACGGTATTCTGGCCCACTTTGCGGCTTAACCTGCGGAGAAACGCATGCAAATCCTGATCCAGTACCCCTTTACCGAAGAACAAACCGCCCATTTGAGCCAGATCGCGCGCGACCACGGCCACGAGCCCCTGATCGCCGCCGACGAGACCGAGGCCGTCTCGCTGGCGGGTGAGGCCGAGGTCATCATGGGACACTTCCAACCCGCCGTCTGCGCCGCCGCGCCGAATCTGCGCTGGATCCAGTCGTTCAGCACCGGCATGGACAAGTTTCTATTTCCCGACCTCGTCGCGCGCGACGAGGTCGCCATCTCCAATGTCGCCGGACTCTACGCCCCGCAGGGTGGCGAACACGCCTGGGCCCTACTCCTGGCCCTGACCCGCGGCATCGACGCGGCGATCCGCAGTAACGCCGAGCGCAAGTGGTCGGGCGGCGCCACCGTCGAGCTGACGGGATTGACGCTGGGCGTTATCGGCATGGGGGGATTCGGTATCGANATGGTCAAGCGCGCCGCCGGCTACGACATGCAGGTTATCGCCGTCGATCCGGTGCGCCGCGACCCGCCGCCGGGCGTCGATGAACTAAAGGACAATAGCAGGGAAAATATCCACGATCTGCTCCAGCGCGCCGACGTGGTGATGATGGCCTGCCCGCGGACCGAGGAGACCTACCATATGATCGGCGCCGCAGAGCTGGCACTGATGAAGGAAAGCGCCTATCTGGTCAACGTCACCCGCGGCGGCATCATCGACGAAGACGCNCTGTGCCAGGCACTCGCGGACGGGCAGATCGCCGGTGCCGGCCTCGATGTCACCGAAGTCGAGCCGCTGCCGGCCGAGTCTCCCTTGTGGGACGCGCCCAATATCATCCTGACCCCGCATCGCGCCGGCGCCTCGCAACACCGTCCACGCAAGGTCTACGAATTCTTCGCCGCCCAGCTAGANCGCTATGTAAAGGGNGAACAGGTGCTCAATATCGTCGACAAGCGGAAGGGATACTAAGGGGGCGCGGCACTACTCGTAANGGTNGCAGGAGAGGGNTANACAATTCTNCGGGTGGGTNGCGNAGGGGGTGNCCGCNGCCACCCCCTNCGCTTGGGACACTTAATCAGCAGCTCCAAGCCTACAGGCGAATTCTGACACAGCCGACCTCCGCGAATCGATCGTGCCCCCGCAGCACAGACATTCTAATGCCCCAACCCCCGCAAGTACTCCCGCATCTCCGCGCTCCGCTTGGCCTCGGCCACC
>PBOD01000063.1 GCA_002724215.1 Gemmatimonadota bacterium
TGCGCTGGTAGACGGTGTAGCCTATATAACCCCACATCGCCACAAGTAAGCCGATCAACCGCGCCGTTTTCAACAAGGTATCCTCCTTGTCCACGGGAATAGGGCATAGAACATGACCTTATTAATAAACAATGCGTGTACACGACTCAATCAACAGATTTCTCAGCATCTTGACGGTCGGCGCCTGCATGAAGTTATTATCGATGCAAACCGACGCATATAAAGGGGATAGCCATGCTCCGCATCGCCCTGGCCCAGTGTCGCCAGACCGCCGACCTCGACGCCAACGCCGCGACCATTCTAAGCTTTCTCGACCAGGCCATTGCCGCGGAAGCGCAGATCGTCTGCTTCCCCGAAGCCCAAACCGTCGGCTATCGCGTCGATATCAGCGACGCCCAGGCGCCCTGCCCCGCCGCGCAACTCGATAAACTCCACGCCGCAGTCGCCCGCCGCTGCGGCGAAGCGCGCATCGCCTGTATCCTCGGCACCGAAATACCATCGCCCGTCGGCAAGCCCTACAACTCGGCCCTGGTCATCGACGAAAACGGCCAGATCCTCGGCGCCCACCACAAGGCCCGGCTCACGCCCTTGGACGCCATCGCCTATGCCCCGGGGGACGACTTCTCGGTCTATCAGCTCCATGGCGTTCTCATAGGCGTGGTCATCTGCTACGAGGGCTTCCGCTACGCCGAGACCACCGCGGCCTGCGTCGAGCAGGGCGCCCAACTCGTCTTCCACCCCCAGAACAACACCACCCGCCCCAACGACTGGAAAATCCCTATTCACCACGCCATGGCCATCACCCGCGCCGCCGAAAACACCATCTGGTTCGCCTCCTGCAACGCCTGCCTCGAGCCGCACCAGAACTGCCAGACCATGGTCGTCGCCCCCGACGGCCGCATCCACGCCAGCGCCGAGATAAAGCGCGAAGAATTAGTGGTCGCGGATATCGATATATCCAAAGCCACCCGCGCCATGCACCGCTACGATATGGCCGACAGCGCCGCACTCCTCTTCGCCGATACCGTCGATCGCGACGAATACGAAGCAATTCTTTAACTCAGGATACGTATGAGCGCACCCAACTTTATCATCTTCCTCACCGACGACCAGGGTTACGGCGACCTCTCCTGCATGGGCTGCGCCGACTTCCGCACCCCGCGCCTAGACCGCATGGCCCGCGACGGCGCCCGCTTCACCGACTGGTATTCCAACAGCCCGGTCTGCAGCCCCTCGCGCGCCGCGCTACTGACCGGCCGCTATCCCGGCAACGCCGGCGTGCGCTCGATCCTCGCCGGCCACCGCACCGCATCAGGCCTGCCGCAATCCACCCCAACGCTGGCGACCCGACTCAAACAACTCGACTACCAGACCTATATGACCGGCAAGTGGCACCTCGGCCTGGCCGAGAGCTCGCGCCCGCACCAGCACGGCTTCGATCGCTGGTACGGCTTTATGGCCGGCTGCATCGACTACTACTCGCACATCTTCTACTGGGGCATGAACAATCCCGGCCCCGGCATTAACCCCACCCACGATCTATGGGAAGACGGCGTAGAGCAGTGGCAGGACGGCGAATACTTCACCGAGATGATCACCGCCAAGGCGCTGGCCTATTTGCGCGACGCGGCCAAAGAGGATCGCCCCTTTTTCCTCTACGTGCCCTACAACGCCCCGCACTACCCCATGCACGCACCCAGATCGTATATGGACCGCTTCGCCGATCTGCCCTGGGATCGCCAGGTCATGGCGGCGATGCTCGCGGCGGTCGACGACTCGGTAGGGGCAATACTCGACGAAGTCGAAAGGCTGGGGCTCGCCGACAACACCTGCTCTTTCTTCATGGCCGACAACGGCCCCTCGCGCGAGACCCGCAACTGGCTCGACGGCACCCTCGACCCCTACTACGGCGGCAGCGCCGGCAAGCTCAAAGGCCATAAGTTCAGCCTCTACGAAGGCGGCATCCGCGTGCCCGGCCTCATGCACTGGCCCGGACGCATTCCCGCCGGACAGATCCTGGACCAGCCATGCGCGGCCATGGATATCTTCCCAACCTTCTTGAATGCCGCCGGCGGCGATATTGCGAGCGGCGAAATAGACGGCATCGACCTCATGCCCTACCTCACTGGTGGCCAGGTCCCGCCCGAGCGAGCGATCTTCTGGGAGATGGGCGACCAGACCGCCGTGCGCCGCGGCAACTGGAAGCTCGTGCTCAACGGCCAACTCGTCGAAGGCGCGCCACCCGAGGACGCGGTGCACCTTTGCGACCTGTCGCGGGACATCGGAGAGCGCGACAACCTCGGCGATGCCCATCCCGACCTCACCGCCGAATTGCAAGCGGCCGCGCAAACCTGGCGTCAGGGAATCGAAGCGCGCTGGGACCGCGAATACTCGCCGCAAAAACAAGGAACCGTAACCCACTAGCACGGAGCTATCCATGAGCAACTACAAAGTGCGCGCCACCCACTGCGACTACCGCGCCGAAGCAGACCAGATCTACGAGGCCCTCAAACGCGCCACCGATCCGCTCGCCGAATCCTGGGACCGGCTGGCCAAAGCCAAGCGCATCGGCATCAAATTCAATCAAGACAAGCCCACCGACCGCTGGGTCCGCCACGCAGGCCAGTTGCAGCAATTGGTCAGCGAAAAAGTCGCCCGCGCCTTCCTGCGGCTAATGCGTGAACGCACCGATGCCGAGTTGGTCGCGCCCGACGTCAGCTACTACAAAATGTACGAAGGCACCGACCCGCAAGAGACCGGCACGCTGATGCCGATTTTCCGCGAATTCGGCGTCGAGTTCATCGACGGCACCCTGCCGCCCTATGAAATCCGCCAGGTTCCCGGCGGCGGCCAGATGTTCAAGCAGTACGTGGTCCCGAGCCGCGCCATCGACGTCGACGAATTCATCTCGGTCGCCAAGATGAAAAACCACGCCTTTATGGGCATCACCCTCTCGCTCAAGAATCTCTTCGGGCTGATGCCCGCCGAGCCCGAGGGCAACACCCGCACCTACTACCACCATCTGGTCCGCATGCCCTACATGCTCGCCGATATGGGTCGGATGTACGATCCCTGCCTGTGCATCATCGATGGGCTGGTCGGCCAGGCCGGCATGGAGTGGGGCTCCGGCGACGAAAAAGGACCGGCGCGCGTGTCCAACGCGCTGGTCGCCGGCAACCACACCATCGCCACCGACGCCTGCGCCGCCCACCTGATGGGCCACGACCCCACCAGCGACTGGCTGACCCCGCCCTTCCACCGCGACCGCAATTCACTGCTGTGCGCCGCCGAGGCCGGCTTCGGCACCGTCGATCTCAAAGAGATCGACTTCGAGTCTGAGGTCGAGGGACCGCTCAACGAGTATTTCTCCTATATTACCGACGACCGTGAAATGGTCGTCAGCTGGCGCCGCACCACCTGTGAGCAGGCGCTCTACTACCGCGACAACCGCGACAGATTTCTCGCCGACTACGCCGGCAAGTACATCCTGCTGCAGGAAGGCGAAGTGCGCTGGCACGACGAAGTAAGCGATCTCAAGGAGAGCCGCCGGGTGCTATCGGGCGACAAGCCCGAGCAGGCGATGTGGCTCAAATACGTCGATCCAGCAGAAACCGAAGGCGAGCACTACGAAGTCTACGAAGAGGGCCTGGCACGTATCCGTGCCGGAGACACCCAGGCCGCGTGAGCGTACGCATGGGCGCAAGATTGGCAGGAAAAGTGGCGTTGATTACCGGTGCGGCCTCGGGGATCGGGCGCGCCTGCCTGAGTAAATTCACAGAGGAAGGTGCGCGGGTCGTCGCCAGTGATATCGATCGAGAGGCGTTGGACGAACTCAGCGCCGAATGGGCGACATCCGGTATCGCAGGCAGCGCGGTGCGCGGCGATGTGGCCGAGCGCGGTGATGCCGAGCGCATGGTGGCACACGCGGTAGAGCACTTCGGTCAACTGGATGTATTGGTAAATTCAGCTGGTATCACCCCGCGCACCGTGGACCCGACGGCCGATTTCGAGACGCGTTGGGAGGCCGTGCTGCGGGTCAATGCCAAGGGCACCCTACTGATGTCCCACGCGGCGGTGGAGGCCATGCGGCAGACCAGCGGCGGCGCCATAGTCAATATCGCTTCGATCGTGAGCATGGTGGGCTACCCGACGGCGCTGCCATTTTCCGATGGATTCAACGGCTACATTTCCAGCAAGGGCACGGTGATCCAGATGACGCGGGATATGGGCGTGCGCCTTGCGGCAGAGGGAATCCGGGTCAATGCCGTTTGCCCCGGGTTCGTCTATACCAAACTCACCGAGAATGTCACCAGCGATCCGGCAGTGCACGAGACAATGCGCAACCTGCACCCGTTGGGGCGCATGGCGGAGGCTGCGGAGATCGCCAATGTTGTGGCATTTTTGGCCTCGGATGAAGCGTCGTTCGTGGTGGCGGCGGCGTGGCCGGTGGATGGGGGCTATACGGCTCAATAGGGAGGCCGTTAGTATCTCATTTATCGATACACAAATACGGGGTCGTCAAGATCGATAGCCGGAAAGACATCCTTGTCTTGCCAATAGTCCTGCGTGTGCTGCCACTCCGGGACATCGCCGGTTTTGGGCAACAGATGTAGCGCGCGCCGGATGTAATTGGGGCTGAAATCCTCGGGGGCCACCCACGGAGACAGCGGCATCTCCCGTTGGTCTAGCCGCGGTGTGGGCACGACCGAGTTGCAACCCCGCTGATCCATATGCCGCAAGAGCCGGCAGATAAAATCTCCGACCAGATCGACTCGCAGCGTCCAACTGGCGCGGAAATAGCCGAAGACCCAGGCCATATTGGGCACGCCGGTGAACATCGTACCGCGATAGGTAATGGTTGCGGCGAAATCGAGCGGTCGATCATCGACGGTGAAGGCGATATCGCCAAACACGCAGAGGTCGAAGCCCGTGGCGGTGACCGCGATGTCCGCCGGCAATTCCCGACCCGATTTTACTAATACGCCCTGCTCCGTAAACCGTTCGATCTCATCCGTAACCATCGTGGTCCGGCCGTCCCGAATGCTGGTGAAAAAGTCGCCATTCGGCACCCGCGCGATGCGCTGCTGCCAGGGCCGGTACTGCGGCATAAAATGCGTTTCCACATCGTAGCCTTCCGGCAATTGCTGCCGCACGGCTGCGATCAATTCCTCCCGCACGACCTCGGGTTCCGCCGCCGCGCGCCTAGCGAAGAGTTGGCCGTTGTAGATACGCTTGCGCCGCACGATCTCGTGGATCCAGGCCTCATCGATGTCGAGTGCGCGCAATTGCTCTGCTAAATTGTCCTCGTCGCCAATGGGAAAGAAAAAAGTGGGCGAGCGCTGCAACACCGTGACGTGCTTTGCATCATAGGCAATGGCCGGTACCAGGGTGGACATCGTCGATCCCGAGCCAATTACGAGGACCTCCTTGTCCTCGTAATCCAGGTCTTGTGGCCAGGTCTGGGGATGGACGATCTCGCCCGCAAAGTCGTCCATCCCCTCCCATTGCGGCGTGTAGCCTTGGGCGTGCCGGTAATAGCCCTGGCACATCGACAGGAAATTGCAGGTGAGCCGGATCGCCTCACCCGTGTCCTGGCGCACGCCCTCAATGGTCCAGCTGTGCTCTTTGCTGGACCATTTAACAGCTTCTAAGTGGTGCTGATAGCGGATGTGCGACGCCAGTCCGTTTTCGTTGATAACCTCGCCCAGGTAATTTAGGATTTCCGCCGCCGTCGCCGTGAACGACCCCACCCACGGCTTGAAGCTATAGCCATAGGTATTGAGGTCGCTATCGGAGCGGATGCCGGGATAGCGGTGCGTGGTCCAGGTGCCGCCAAAGCGCTCCAGACCCTCCAAAACGACAAAGCTTTTATCGGGACAGCGCTGCTTGAGATAGTAGGCGATGCCGATGCCGGAGATGCCGGCGCCGACGATGGCCACGTCGAAATGTTCAGTCATGCGACTTTGGCATCTGTGCCTTATACCCGCACGCCGAATTCGGCCTCGAATCCGCTCCAGACCTCTTCGGCCACCGGCGTAGTGGCGGCTGCGTAGACCTCCTCGAACTCCGCGAGGTTGGCCGCGCCGGTCAGGACGATGCCCTTGCCCTGGACTGGCGCGTGCATCGCAAACTGCATCGCCAGATCGCGGATATTGAGACCGCGGTCATGACACCATTTCCACATCGCGTGCGCCGGCGGGAACGCGGCCGGGTCGAGATAGCTGCCCACGGCGGCCGGAATGACCTTCCCATCTTCATCGTGGATCCCCACCTCTGTCTGGATCGGCTCCGGGCCCGCAAGCAGCGAATTGGCCAGCGGGCTGCCGATGATGACGCCGACGTCGTGCTCAATCGCGAAGGGGATCGTCTCCTCGGCCAGCGTCTGGTCCAGCAGCGTGTAGTTCAAGAACGACAGCACGATATCCGCGCCGGCTGCGATGGCGCGCTGATGAAACTCAGGCTGTCGTACCCCGACGCCCACAGCACCGATGCGTCCTTTATCCTTCCAGTCGAGCATCACTTCAAAGCACTCGCCGAGCGGCGCTTCGATATCGTGGCGCGGGCCGTGGATCAACACCGAGTCCACGTAGTCGACCTGCAGCGTCTTGAAGCTATTTTCCAGGCTCCACGCCGTCGCCTTTTTCGACCAGTCGCGCATATATTTCGGATGCGAACCGACTTTGGTCTGCAGGTAAGTCCTGTCGCGCCAACCGCCGGCCAGCGCCATGCCGATGCGCCGCTCGCTCAACCCGTAATCCGGCGACGTATCGACGAAGTTGATGCCCCGCTCAATAGCGCCGCGAATCAGCGCGATCGCGACGTCGTCCGACTGCTCCGGCCCGGCGAGATGGCCGCCACCCAGGCCCAGTGCCTTCACCTTCATCTCGCTGCGGCCCAGGCGGCGAGTTTCCAGGTCTGTCATTGCANATCCCTCCGGCCTTTGCGCGGCGCCCGCTTCGGGCCTACACGTAGTCACGCCATCAAAAATATCGCGAATTGCTTAGATGTTTGGGAACTATAAAAGCCATTTAGNGGGTCAGGNCAAGCGCGGTGGCCGTCCNTGGCAGGGTCCGGCCAAAAAACACNTAATGGACGGGACCGCAGCGCCACCNGGCGCCTNGGCACTCTCATCGCCCGCCTTCCGCAAATACCTCTGCGGCAANCTCGTNGCCTATATCGGTTTCAGGATGCAGAGGGATGGCCCTCGGGCCGCTTATTATGCTCTGCATCATCCTGCTGGTCCTGGCGACCCAGCGCCAAATTCGGACGCTGGCCGAAGTCTGACGCCTTTTCGTTTTCGCTAAACACCCTTAAATTGCCCTCTAAAATTAACCGCACCGGAGACCGCCACATGAGCGACAAGCAGTACCGCATTCTCGTCAGCGACCGCACCATCGATCCCGCCGGGCTCGACCTCTTGCGCGAGGTCGCCGAGCTCGATTTCCTTGAGGGCTACGCCGCGCCTGAAGCTTTCTCTGCGCGCGTGACCGACGTCGACGCCATCTTCTGCCGCAGCGGCGTCATCGACGCCAGCGTCATCGACGCCGCCCCCCGGCTCAAGATCGTCTCGCGCCACGGCGTCGGCTACGACAATGTCGATATCGACGCCTGCACCCGCCGCGGCGTCGTGGTCACTACCACCGGCGCGGCCAACTCGCAGAGCGTCAGCGAGCACGCCATCGCCATGATGCTCTATTTGGGTCGCTTCCTCTACCGCACCAATGCCGAAATGGACGACGGCCAGTGGGAGCGCACCACGCTGGTCGGGACGGAATTATTCGAGAAGACGCTGGGGATCGTAGGCCTGGGACGGGTGGGCACCCGTCTGGCCAAGCACGCCGCCGGCTTCGACATGCAGATCCTNGCCTATGACCCCTACCTCGACNCCGACGCCTGCGCCNCCTCCGGCGCGCGCCAGGTCGATTTGCAGACCCTGTTGCGCGAATCCGACTACGTCTCNCTACACNTACCGCTCAACGCCGAGACCCGGCACCTGATCGGTGCGGAGGANNTGGCGCTGATGAAAAAAACGGCGATTCTNGTCAACTGNGCCCGCGGCGGCATCGTCGACGAGCAGGCGCTCTACGACGCGCTGGTNGCAAGACGCCTCGCCGCCGCCGGTGTCGATGTCTTNGAGGACGAGCCGCTACCCGGCGGCCACCCGCTGGTCGGCCTGCCCAATGTCTGCCACTCACCCCANATTGCCGGTCAGACCGCCGAGTCGCTGGTGCGGGTCTCGCTGCANACCGCCGCAAATATCCTCACCGTCCTCCGCGGCGAAACGCTCGACCCCGGCTATGTCGTCAANCCNGAGGTCTTCAGCGCCTGACCNGTTTGCGCAAGCTTCGCATTCATTCTTGCTCGGGCACCAGCCGGTTGATATAGGCGCTATACGCCACCTCGCCGACATAGAGGTCGCCGCGCGAGTCTANGCCGATAAGACCCAACCNCCCCANCGCCGGATCTCCTCCAGCCTCTACCAGCGTCCGTAGCGCCCATACAGAGCTATCGCGTAACCACCGTAGAACAACTCGCGCGAGTTGTTTATATTAGATCTCATGACGCCTCGCGATGTAGAAATCGCCATCGTCGGCGGCGGCATCTGGGGCTTGAGCGCGGCCTACCACCTGGCCCGCGCCGGCCACACCCGGATCCGCGTCCTCGAACGCAATGCCGCCGTCGCCACCGAGACCACGCCCCGCGCCGCCGGACTGGTCGGCCAGATTCGCTCCGATGCAACCATGCTCGGCGCCGTCCANTACGCCCTCGACCTGCTCGGCCGTTTTGCCGACGAGACCGGCCACGAGCCCGGCCTGCACCAGACCGGCTCGCTGATGGTGGCGCTCAGCGACGAGCGCATGGCCTATTGCGAGAAACAGATCAAAGCCGCGCGCGATAATGGCGTCGCGGCGGATTTCGTCTCCACCGCGGAAATGACGCGGCTGGCACCCGCCCTCGATACTACCCATGTCATCGGGGCGTATTACGTAGAAGGCGACGGCTACGTGGACCCGCTGCAGTGCGCCCAGGCCTACGCCGGAGCCGCCCGCGACCTGGGCGTCGACATCGCCCTCGACGCACGCGTAACNGAGATCCGCGTCACAGACGGCAGGGCCGTCGGGGTCGCCACGGAAGACGGGCCGCTGGACGCCGAGCAGATCCTGGTCGCCGCCGGTCCGTGGGGGGCCGTCCTGGCCGAGCGCGCCGGATTCGCCCCGCCGGTGCAACCGGTCCGCCACCAGCGCGTGCTAACCGTCCCCGTCGCCGGCATTCCCGACCACCATCCCGTGGTCCGCGTCCCGGACGTCGGCTGCTATCTGCGCCCGGAAAAGGGCGGCTATCTCTACGGTTTTTTCGAACCCGATCCCACCGCCATCGACCCGCTGCCCGACGATTTCACTACCGCCCAACTCGAACCGCCCGTCGCGGTCATGGCCGAAGCGCAACGCCGCCTNCTACCGCAGTTTCCCGTCCTCGGTGATCTCGACATCGCCGAGCGCATCCAGGGCCTCACCACCTTCGCGCCCGACGGTTCGTACCTGCTCGGCCCCGTTCCCGGCGTAGAAGGTCTGTTCGTGGCCACCGGCTGCGCGGCGCTGGGCATCGCCGGCTCGGCGGCGGTCGGGCAATGGCTGTCAAAGTGGATGCTGGAGGGAAACCCTGGCGCAGATCTCGGTCAGTTCGGGTTGGAGCGCTTCGGCGCACGCGCCGACGACCGGACCTGGGTGCGNCAGGCGAGCGAGCAATTCTACGGCACCTACTACGATATCCGCTGAGGGGCCTGCGCAACCATTTGACCGCCCAACAACCCAATCAATTGTGGGTGGCGGAACTTACGTACGTCGCTACCTGGAAAGGGCGGGACAGCGGGCCGAGCGCAAGGGCCTGGAATTCAGCTACGACCTGCCGACGAATATCGCCAGCGCCTATACCGACCCGCACCGGCTCGGCAAAATCCTCGACTGTCTCTTGGAAAACGCAATAAAGCTCACCGCAGCGAGATCGGTGCGGGTCAACGTCGAATCCGCCAACGACCAACGGACCGTCGCCGTCAGCGACACCGGCCTCGGCCTCTCCCCCGACCGCCTGCAGGCGATCTTCGCCGCCCGCGATGACCTCTCCTGGACCGGCACCGCCCTAGGCCTGGTCAACACCCCCCGCTGCGCCGAAAGCACAGAAGGCCAGGACCGCACCTTCACCCTGACCATTCCCTCGGAATACAAAGGGGGCGCCCACCGCCCGGTCGAGGGGGTCCTCAAAACTGCCGCTCCCCGTCAATAGAAGCATCCCACCGCTGCGAGTACAAATAATCCATCGCCGCCGTCGCTGCCGACCGCGTG
>PBOD01000064.1 GCA_002724215.1 Gemmatimonadota bacterium
TTCAACGCGTAAATTTGGTATCTTTGATGCTCGGTCAACTGGTGATACTTTCTCATAAGCGCCTCCGTCGGGAGCTGCGTTTGAAATGGCCAAGAGAAAGATACCCGTTGACCTTTTCTATGCCAGCGACACCGGAGATTGCACTTACGAGTTGAATTCAAGGCCGATATCGAGACGGCTCCCTTTTATTTTGCTTGGCCGCTAAATTTATCTATTTTTCCACAGGAGCGAATAGGAGCCAATCTCGTGGAACTAAACATTGAGCGCATCGCCATGATCGCCGCCCTCATCGTCATTGGCGGAGCCGTCATCGTCAAGATCGTAACGATGCAATTGATGAAGGCCATGCAAAGATCCATCGAGGTGGTCAACCAGAGCCGGATCAGAGCCATCCGCGAGCTCAGCAAGGCGCAATCGCGCAAAAACATCACCGCCAGCGAGCAGCACAAGCTCGTAAGCAAGCGCAAAAAGATCCGCAAGAAAATCCGCACGCTCAAAAGCGAACTTCTGTCATTCAAGAAGGCCGAGTCTGAACGGCAGAAGCAGCGCGCGGCAGCGCACGACAAAAAGTAGGATAGCAAGAATCTAACTCAGAGCACAAAAGCGGTCCCGGGCGGCCCGCTTTTTTTATTGCCCCTTGCGCTTGAGATCAGCCCAAACCTCGGCGCCGAACAAACTCGCCGCGCCCTTCATCGCCGACTCCACGTCAATCGGGCTGACCTGCGCGATCGTCGCAAGCAGCGGCTCGATCTGCTTGCGGGCGTAGTGCTCGTAGTCGGGCTTGGCGGTCAGGTACCCCGCCGGTTGTGGGCCGTCGCGGGTGACCACGTACTGAATTACGCCGCGCGGCTTGGGCAAGAGCCGTGCGGCCTGTACATGCGGCGGCACATTGCGGGTGTAGGCCGCCACGGGCTTGCGCAAGCTCTTGCGATAGACCAGATCCTGGTCCTTCTCACCAGCGCGCAGCGCCCGCACCCACTCCACCGCACACTGCTCAATGGCCTCCGGCCCCGCGTCGTGAAAGAGCAGGTCCAGAATCTGGCGCTGCAACTGGTGCGCCAGCCGGGTCCAGTCGCGACGCACCGCCTCCATCCCCACGATCTCAACCCACTCCTCACCGTCGGCCACCCGCAAGCCCGCATAGCCCTTGGCGCGACCTTTGTCGCTGCCGCGCATCGGCGGCAACAGGAAGCGCGCGTAGTACTTTTCAAACTCCAATTCCAACCGCGACTCGACGCCGTACTTTTCCGCGATATGTGCCGCCAGCTCGGCATCGACTTCCGCGCCGAGATCTGCCCCCGCTGCGACCGCTGCGGCCGCCGTACAATCTGCGGCCAAGCCGGGATCGACGAAAACCGAGTCGGTATCGCCGTAAATGACCCGCACGCCTTTCTGCTCCAGCCGCTCCTGCGCCCAGCGCAGGATATAGTGCCCGAACTCAGTGATCGCCCCGGCCAGCTCGTCGTTGGCGAAGCGGCAACTACCCGTCGCCAGCACCCCGTAGAAGGAATTCATAATGATCTTATAGGCATACGAGGCGACCGCATCGCCGCGGGCTTTGGCCTCTTCGCGCTGGAGCCAGAATCCTTCGAGCAGCGCCGGCAGAATGCCCTTCTCGCGGTCGAAACGCGCACCATTGGGGGCCTCGATCGCGTCGTCTCCCGCCCGCGCGTGGCTGAGGGGATCGATATTGAAGGTCCGCACAATCGAGGGGTACAGGCTCTTGAAATCGAAGACGAAAAGATGGCGGTAAAGCCCCGCCTGGGGCTCGATGACCAGGCCCCCGGGCGCGCCGCGCCCCTCGCGGCGATCGACGCCGGTCGTCGGCGCCACCACCCCGACCTGCCGCAGTGCGCTGACATACATGAAGTCGAAAGCCGCTACGCTACCCCACGCCCGCTCCAGCGGTAGCCCAATCAGGCGCGAGCGCCGCACCGTCAGCGCAACCAGACCCTCTTTCTCGAGGATATCCCACACCAGTCGCGAATCTTCCAGGCAGTAGGCGCAGAAGGCGGCGCGGTCCTGCTGGTAGGCGTTGACGATGGCTTCGGGCATCGTCTCGTCGTCTTCTGGCTCGAGCGTCTTGCCCCGACCCAGAATCGCGCGGGCCACCGTGCCCAGCCGCCAGTCGTCGTAGGTCTGCAAGGTTGCGCGGACCAGATGCAGCCCATCGAGGATCTGGCGGCCATAGACCACCATCCGGCTGCCACCCCAGATCTTGCTCTCGCGATACCACGAGGCGTCTTGCGTGCGGCCTAAATTAAACGGCAGCCCCAGTGACTCGAAGCGCGCCTGCAATACCTTGAGGTCGAAATCGATGACATTCCAGCCGGTGAGGATGTCCGGGTCGATCTCCCGCACCCGCTGCGCGAACGCCGCCAACAGCGCGCCCTCGTCGGGATGGCAGTGCAAATTGTCGGGATCGTCGTCCGCCGGCGCGCCGACGATATGGATCTCCTCGACGCGGTGTTTATCACCCGGTCCGCCGCCCACCAGCGACACCGCGTAGACCTTCGAGGCGTCGGGCGCAGTCTCGATATCGAGCACCAAAAGAGCCAGCTCGGGCTCGTAGTCTGTGGGCATGAGCTGCGGATCGACGTAGACCCGATCGACGCCAGTGCCCGGCTGCCACGCACCGGCGATCTCCACCCCACCGCGCAAGCCCGCCTCCATCAGGCAGTGCAGCCCAAAGTTGAGATCGGCCTCGTAGGTGCGGATGCCGTCCTGCTCCAGCTGCCGCTCCAATCGCCGCAACCCACCCACCCGCGCGCACTCGACGCGCAGGACCCGCTCGCCGTCGACGGTCGCCAACTCGCCGTCGACCAACTCCGCCCCGTGCGCCCGCTGCGCGACCTTGTCGCGGTCGGAGACCCGGCAGTAGAAAAACGGCCGCCAGCGGGTGTCCATCAGCCCGAAGGTCGCACCGGATTCGAGCTTGCCCACCGCGTAGAGGACGTCGCGGCCTTTGTGTAGGCGGTGGAAGACGTGGAGCAGGAAGCCGCGCTCGGCGGCGTTTTCAGCTCGACGGACCATGGGCCTCAATCGCTGGTAACAACGAGAACATCTCTCTTTTGAATATACTGNACATCAGTTCACTTNCACATCCTTATAACGCGCCAGATTTTTTTATAGCACATACACAATCCGCCTCGAAAGGCGTGTCCCATTCTTCGCTTAGAAAGGAGAATCTCGATGAAAGGGGCATGTTGGCTGCTGGGGCTGCTGGTCATCGCCTGCGGCCCCGAAGTCCAGGTCGGCTGGCCATACCCATATAGGACCGGGATACGATTGGTCAGTTAGGCTGGCTTGAAGACCCGACTGTCATGTGCGTAAAGCGGGGATGCCCGTCTAATAAAACACCCACTGCGTCACCACNAGCAAGAGACCCAATAACAGCGGCCAGAAAGCCATTTTGGGTATCAGATTGTCGCGGTATTCGATTAACTGGAAGCGATCGGTGCGCGTAAAGAGAATGGAGTTGATCGATACACCCAGCAGCACCAGATAGATAATGAAGAAGAAGTAGTCCANGTAGATGAGGTTGGAAACCTCCAATGCGTCACGGACCTGCGCTTGGGTAATCGTGACGACGAAGAAGAACGCGGCACAGGCTTCCACAACGCCGAAGCCGCTGAAGCCCAACAATTGGCCACCGTCCTTATTGATCGTCATCAGCACGGTAAAGGCGAGAATGGCAACGACCAATAACGGCACGATATTGGTGATGAACGGGCTGAGGAACTTGCGCTGCACGACGATGTTGAAATAGAGCTCCGGCTGCCTTTCTTCCGATGTGGCCGGACGCACGCCGAATGTCGTATTGTAGCTGTTGAAGTTGTAGTTGAAATAGCTGGCCTTCAGCGACCAATTGGGCAGCACGAAGTTCTTTTCCAAACCCGGTAGCGCAACGGGCGTGAGGATCTTGTAGGAATTCAGGTCCGGCACCAGCACCACGCGGCGGTTGAAGTCCTGGTGCCACATGCGCAGCCAGACGGTTTGCAGGTCGAAGGGATAGTGCGCGTAGTCGAAATCTTGGCGCACGGAAACGCGGAAGTACCAGCCCACGATCTCGTGATCGCCGCGATCCTCNCGGTAGGCCTCCTCAATACTCAGCACTTCGGCATTGGGCTCGGTTTCGGCTAGAATCAGCCCCTGCGATATCGGCGTGCCGTCGGCGTAAGTGGTCTGCTCCTTGCTGTAGCTCTGCCAGATATAGCCGCTCAACATGACGTCGAAGGGATTGGTGTAGTTCATGTGCTGTATGTATATGCCAGTTGGCACGTAGAGAATTTCCTCGCGCCGCTGCGCCGCTTCCTCGCTTTGCTGCTCTATGAATTGCGCCAGCACGGCCTGATTGGTAATAGTCAGCGAGGCGTCATCGTTTTCCTCGCGCGCCGGCGGGTGTTCGAGTGCGCGGCTCCACACGAAGCCGATGCCCATCAGGAACATCAGCGAGGTGACGACCGAGGTGACCCAATAGCTGGAGGCCCCGGGGCGGAAGAGCTGCACGTAGGTGATCATTACCAAGATGACCAGCGAGAANATACCGGTCATAAAAGCGTAAAGGCTACGGCTCTCGNCCCTGTAGGTCCCCGCGCTCTGGGTCTCCATATAGGCCAGGCCCGCGGTCCANTCGCTGGCCGGTANCGAGTGCAAAAAGATGCGCGTATCGTNCCCCTCCGCANCTTCNACGTTCAGCCAAGCGGGCTCGCCCTGCTGTACGCGCCCGACGATGTCGTTTATGTCGTCACGACTCTTCAGGTGCTCGTATATATTGAGCTGTTCCTGCACATTGCGAGCAAGGGGGTGGTAGAGGTAGACCCCATCCTTGGAAAGCAGGAAGCCGAAACCCTCGACCCCTTCGGAGAGCGAAGTGGAGACNACCTTTTTTAGTTCGGCNGGGGAGAAATTGATGGCGACTATCCCGATGGGCGTGCCATCGGTGCCCATGATGGGCACGCCGTACTGGATGATAATCGCACCGCTCTGACGCCCGCGGTAGGGTTCGACCCATTGGGCGCCGTCGCGCATCGGCATCCGATACCAGTCGTTCTCGGTATAATCGTAATCCANGTAGACGAGTTCGTGGCCCTTTGCGGTGCGCAGCAAGAGCGGACTAAAGAACTCGTCGTTAGGACTGAAGGCATAGCGCTCGTAGGCGACGAAGAGCCCGTCCACATAGTCGTATTTCTCCACATCCACCNCCAAGCGCTGCATCAGCGCTGTCGAGTCGAGGCGGCCAGCGCTGAGTTCGGCGGCGATATCGTCGGCGAGTCCCATCACCANTTGCACCCGCTCCTCCAAATGCCCGGCAAATAGCGCCACCTCTTCGCTGCGCTGGCTGATGCTATTGGCGCGCTGCTCCTGGTATTGGTCCAGGTAGCGAAAGAAGTAGCCGGCCAGTACCAGCAGGTTGGCTATGGCTAGCAAGCCGACGATCCATATTCCCTTCGTGAGGCGGTCTCTAATAGGCATAGGTAGTAGTATNACCTCAGATATATTCAACGGCCGTTAGAGAATAAAATAACTAACTNTTTTCTGCGNAGTTCANATNGCGGCGATTTCCGTNTNGACGGCGCGCGCGGCAACTNCGGGCCAGGCGTNNAGCGCGGCGGCGAATGCCGCGCTTTCAATGTAGAATACNCTACATTCTGCAAGCGCTGATACGGGGGCCGCGGTTCGCGCTTGCGGCGTCCACANCCAGGCGTCCAGNAGCGACGTCCGGCGNGTNATACCCGACGAGTCCTGGCGNGCCACCTCCCCNTCNGCCAATAGGTNNNCGCNGTCCAATTCGGCCCCTTCTTTTAACAGNGTATCCCCGGCGGCAAACCGCTGGAAACGGCTGTGGTCCACCAAGGTCGCCAGGGCTGTTTCGGGCAGCTCCCCCAGCAGCGGCGTTTGTCGCAGCAATAGCACCTGGTCAAAGAGCGGACATTCGCGCGTTTGCACNAGCGACTCGACCAGTTGGGGCGGTAGGTACTGCAAGTAGTGCTCCAGCCGCCCGGGTGCGCTGCGGCGCACGCCGGCCGCCGCCGTCTCGCGCAGCAACGGGTCTCGGTTAAACAGCTGGGCGACTTGCTCGTCGAGCACCTCCTCTTCGGAGACCTCCGGCAGTGCCCGCAGCGCACAGGCGCGTAGCCAGCGATCGGCCAGAANACGCTCGCTGTTGACGATGTCGCAAAGGCGATCTACGGCCTTCAGGCGCTGTTGCGGGCATAACCCGTCCAAGTTGCGCAGGCGTTGTGACAGCTGCAGATCTTCCAGCAGGGGAAACAGCAGCATTTTCAGGTCCGCGTCGACCAGCACGTCCAGCTGCTCCATGGCGTAGACGCGCCCGTCGGAATCGCCGCTGGCGAAACTTTCGCGCACTAGTTCGATTTGGTCTGGATCGTAGAGTTGGTTAAGCAAGGCGAATACATTCATGCGTTGCGCGTCGATCGATTTCCCCAGCGAGCGCATCACCTCGCCGCAACCCTCCGTATTTTCCAGGTCGAGGATGCTCGCCATGCTCCAAGCGGCCGTGCGCACGGTTTCCTCAATGCGCTGTTTAACACTGCGTTCCTCGCCGCGTTGCAGGTATTGGCTTTGCGGCGGCGTTACAATGCCCTCTTCAGGAGCGGTGTCGCCGTTGCNCGCCGCGCGCAACGCGGCTAAGAGGCACTCAAGCCAGTCGCGCCAGTCACCATCGGCGCGGTTGCGCNCTTGTTCCACGATCTTGGCGCTGTCGGGGCGGGCTACCTGTGCGCTGTCCCCGACCCGCTGCGACAGGTTGTCCAATAGCGAAACGCGGTACTGGCGGTGGAGCGCCAATGTCACTGCCGTCCAGCCGACGACGATCAGCGCCAGCGCGACCATGACCATGGCGAACGAACCAAATATACTGAAGAGCCACAGCGTGCCGCCGGCCAGGCCGATAGCCAGCGGTTGCACCAGGCCTTCAACGCGGGTTTGCACGCCCAGGCGCTGGCCTCCGGGCAGGGGTTGGTAGAGCACGTTGAACGAGGGGTCGTGAAAGGATTTAGCGCCAACGCGCTCAATGAGTTTGCTCAGCACGACCAGCAGGAATACGATTTGGGCAGCTTCGAACAGGCCCAGGCTGAACAGCGCGGCCGGCGCGATGGTCAAGCAGAGCAGGGCCGGCAGGGCCAGCAGGCCGAACTTGAGGCCGTAATTGTTGAGCAGGCGGCCGGATAGAAAGGTTTTAACGAGCAGTTCGACCACGCGGATGATGCCGTAGAGCACACTGATAAAGCGCGCCAGGAACTCCAGGTCGGAAAACCGCTCGCGCACCTGGGCCAGAAACACGTAATCGACGTAGTAGAAGCCGAGGACGACTGTCGTCGACAGCGCGACGATCAGCAGCAAGTAGCGGTCGCGGAACAATTCGACGAAGCTCCCCGTATCCCGCTGCTCCTCGGCGATCGGAACAGCTTCTAGCACGTCGGCGTATTCGCGATTGATGCGCAAGATCAGCAGCCATCCCAAACCCAGTGCCACGCCAGCGACGGGCAATAGTTCAATTACGTCGCCGAGCAAGGCGATGACCAATGGCACGGAGAAAAAGCCGATGATGGCCGACAACACGTCGCCCGAACTGATCAGCCCGAAGAGCCGCTTGCTCTGGCGCAAGTTGAACAGCCGGCCGATAAGCGCGCGGAAGACGAAATAGACGAGGGAAATAAAGGGCCCAATGCAGACGAACATCAAAAAGGTCAACCAGGGGCCCGGCACCAGCCAGGCGCTGAGGCGGAACAGGCCTACGAGGACGAGCGGAAAGACCAGAGTGATTGAGAGCAAGCGGTTGAAGGCCAGGCGACTCTGCAGCCGCGANAGCCCAAAGCCGATGAGATAGCCTACCAAGCCCGTGACGAGGTAGCCGCGCGGCAGGTAATCGACGCCGAAATCGGCCAGGAAGGAAGCGTTGGCCAGTGATATATAGTAGGCCTGGAAGATGCCGACCAGAAAGGAATAGCCGCCCAGCAGGGCAATGGTCTGCCCTTCCCCGGGACGGATATTAAACGCTTCAAACAGCGCCGGGCGCAGGGTCATCGATTAGAAATCGCCGCGCAGGCGCAGGTAGGCCGTGCGGCCGTTCTGGGGCAGGCGCGCCACGTGGATGGCGTCTTCGGCGCTGCGCACGCCCGGGTGGAAGTATTGGTTGTCGAAGAGGTTTTCCACCACCAGCTGCGCTTCCAGCCCCGGCAAAGCGCCCCGCCAGGTCAGGGCGCTACCGACCGTAGCATAAGCGTCGATTTGGTCGTAGGGGTTGTTCGGCACCGTTGTGCCCGTTCCGGTCTGNCGCGCNCCGACGTAGTTGAGCCGCAGGTCGAAGTCCAGTTGCCGCGTCAGTACCATAGAACCGCCCACATTGAGGCGGTGGCTGGCTATGTCGCCAATGCGGCGCTCTATGGGAGCGCCATTGGCATTGCGCACAACGCGACCGCTGGCATCGCGCGCCTCGACGTTTTGCGGGTCGGNATAGCTGTAGTTCGCTCGTAGCGATAGGCGCTGGCCGCGATAGCTTCCGCCCAGCGTCAGGCCGCGAATGCGCAACGCGNCGATGGGTCGGTTCTGCGTCGTGCGCGCGCCGTCTTCCAANACTACTTCTATCGCGCCAATGACGTCNCTGTACTCGGCGTGGTAGGCGACGGCATCCAGCGTTACGCGCTCGCCGATCTTGCGCGATATGCCGAGATCGAGGTTGCGCACTTTCTCCGGCTCCAGGTCAGGGCTGGTCAGCTGACGGCTGGGCGAGGTTGAGAATTTAGCCGAGTTGGAGGCGGCTTTAAAGGCTTCGGCATAGATGGTTTTGAACACCCAGTCGCCCGGATGCCAGACCAGGGCGGCGCGCGGGTTGAACACCGTGCCATAGCCCAGCGTGTCGCGCACTCGGTTGTAGTCGAAGCGGCCACCCAATACCAATTTGAGATCTTCGCGCGCGCGATAAGTGGCTTGGCTGTAGGCGCCGACGTCGAGCTGGTTGTAGGAGTTGAGCTGGCCGAAGGGAAAACCGGTCTCGGTCGGGTGCGGTTGCGTCGACACGGTGTACTCGCCTTGAATCCAACTGCGGCGGAATTCCATGCCGCTGATCAGCGAAAAGCGCACGGTCGGCGCGTAGACCGCCTTGAATTCGTTGCGCAGTTCTTTGGAGAGGCGGTGGAAATAGAGCGTCGACCAGCGCGCGGGGTTGTCCTGCAGCAAATCATCTAGGGCCAGGCGGCCTTCGCCGGCGTAACTGCGGTGGATGACGATGCGATTGTCCTGGTCGAGCGAGTGAATTTTAAAGCGCGTAAACCAACTGAGCGACAGCGCCTCGCTCAAGTTGCGCTCGTACTGGGTATAGATNAAGGTGTGGCGCGGAATCCATACGCCGCCGTTTTGGGTTGAGGATTCGCGGTCGTCGGGAAACCAGCCTATGCTGCCCTCGTTGCGCTGCCAACTCTGCACGCCAAATAGCAGGTCGCCCAAGCGCATCTTGCCGTAGACGAGCCAGTTCCGCGTGGCGTTGCTATAACTTACGGGGGCGCCGTTGACCTGTTGGCGCAGCGCCGCCGAGTCGTAGGCCGCCGCCGCCAGCGCCCCTTGCTCGGTCAGTTCNATCGCCGTCACCGCGTCGCCCGTGCGCTCAACGCGTGCGTAGGGGTGTGTTCCAACCGTTGGATTGGCCTCAAAGAAGCGCTGCGCCAGCGCCGCGTCGCGAATGGAAAGTTTATCCGTATAGAACTCCGGCGCGTGCGGGTCGAAGTCCCAGGCGTCGTAGGCCGAAAGGTCGGCTTCATCCGAGTGGAAAACGCGCCCGGTCAGCGAAACGGCCAGCCCCTCGCGGCGCGCGGCCAGCGTCACGTCGGCGTAGCGCGTGGCGTACGAGCCGCCCCCCGCCTGCACGCGCACCCCGTAGTCGCGATTGCGTTCTATGAGTTCTTCCGGCGTTTTGGTGATGACATTGACGACCCCGGAGTAAGCATTGGGGCCGTACATGGTAGAAGCCGGCCCGTAGACTACTTCGACGCGCTTGATATTGCTCAAGGGGTACTGCCGGGAGATATTGGCGAAGTTGCTCCACAAATCGTTCTCTTCGACGCCGTCGAATAAAAACAGCGTGCGGTNGGTGCCGTTGGAGCGGTAGCCGCGCTGGTAGATATTGGAGTAGAATACGCCGTTGCCGCGTGAAATGTCGAACCCCGGCAGATCGTGCAGTANCGCCTCGAGGTCGGCGTAGCCGCGGCGGCGGATGTCCTCTTCGCTNATCAACTGCACGGTGGCCGGCGCCAGCAGAATGCTCTCGCTGTTCTTCGATACGGATGTCACCTGCTGATTGGCCCCGGCCATCTTGGTCTGTTCGATCAAGCGCACAAAGCGCGGGGGGTCGCGCAGGGTCGTTTCGAAATTGGGCTTNAGTTCGAGCAAATGCTGCGCGNCCTGNTCCGCGCTGANCGGGTAGTCGGCGCCAATCCAAGCCATTGCCACCAGCCGCAGCGCTTCCACTTGCTCGTTGCGCGTGGCTTGCCGGCTTCCCTGACTGCATTCTTGCAGGAGGTCGATCACCTGGTTGAAGCGCCCGATTTCATAGGCCTTCAGGCCCTCGCCCAGGGCGATGCTGCACGGCGATTGCGCGGCGGTTGGCCATGCCGCTAACAAGATGCACGCGACGGCGGCACTTGCCGCGACGATCTTGCGTTTCACTGCGCACCTCCCAACGGGGATTCGCGCGTGACTTCGTAGGGGATGTCCTCGCCGACAAAGTTTTTCCATTCCGCCTCCGTCATATCGCGCTCGACGCGCGTGGCGACCGTTCTGGCCAGATCCCGCACGTCCGCGTACCACAGACGCACTGTGCGGTCGGCTCCGGCTGAAGCCAGGCGGTTATCGTCGGGCGAAAAGGCCACGTCCCACACCCAGTCGTCCTGGGCAATGGCAATCGACGCGCCCTCATCGACGCTCCACAGGCGCACGCTGCGGTCCAGACTCGACGAGGCCAGCAGATCCCCGGCACCGTTGAAGGCCAGGCCGGTAATGGCCGAAATATGGCCGATTAGCTGCTGTGGTGCCGCCTGCCAGTCACCGTTCTGCCACACTAACAAGTCGCCCCCCTGCGTCCCGGCGACCAGGCGGCTGCCGTCGGGTGAAAAGGCCAGGCAGCGCACGCTCGTCTTGCCCAGCTCCACCCGCTGTGGGTCCTGTTGCTCCCCCATCGCATCCCAGACCCAGATATGGCCGCTATCGCCGGCGGCGACCAGGTACTCGGTGCTGGCCGCCAACCCGTGCAGTCGTCCCAACGCCGCGTTGCTGGCGAGCGGTTGCGCTTCGATTTGGTCTATATCCCAGACGCGGAGCCAGCCGTCCAAGCCAGCCGCCAACAAGCGTCCGGCCGGCGCATAATCCAGGGCCCCAATGGCCTTGGGCGGGGTGCCCATTAATGGTTGCGGCGCCTTGTCCAACGCTCCGTCCCAGCGCCAGACGCGGCCCGAAGTCGCGCCAACGGCTAACTGGCCGGAACCGGCAAAGCGCACATGGCGAATGCCGCTGCCGTCCCGCTGTAAAAGTAGGCGCGCGCTTTGACCTGAGTCCGGATGCGGACTTATATCCCACAGGTATACCGCGCCGTCTTCGCCCCCGGATACCAATTGCTTGCCGTCCGGTGCAAAGGCCACGGCGCGTACGCCGGCCGAGTGGGCACGCAGCACATCATGGGCCCCGCCGGCGAATTCCTCGTTCGCCACCTGCAGTGCATTGTATATATCGGACTCGAGCGGCGACCCTCCGTAGCGCTGGTTGAAGCGGAAGGCCTGTAGCGCGAGAAGTGCGACCAACTGCCGCTGCTCGTCGCGCGGTTGTACCTGCGTCGCCTGAATGGCCAGCGAGCGCGCGACGGAGAGCAGACGCAAGCGATCGGCATTGCGCTTTTGCTCGACGGCGATCTGCTGCTGCCGTTCGGCGTTCTGCCGTTCGGTTTCGGCGACTTCGCGCTGTTCGACGGCGATCTGCTGCTGTCGTTCGGCATTGCGCCGCTCCTCCTCGGCGACTTCGCGCTGCTCGATGGCGACTTTGCGGTTTTCCTCCGCTTCAAAGTACAAATCGAGGGCAAAGACCATCATCGCCAGGAAGACCATCGACACGCCGCCCATGAGCACGGCCAGGCGCCGCGTGCGCTGCAATTTGCGCCGTTGTTCTTCTTCGCGTCGTTCAATCTGGAAATCCCGCTCTTTGCGGCTGTGCTCAAGAAAGGTCATCGCCCGTTCGAACGAAGGGTCGTAGCGCCGTGCCCACGATGCGGTCGGG
>PBOD01000065.1 GCA_002724215.1 Gemmatimonadota bacterium
CGGCTCAAGGCCGGCGAGGTTCTGGTGGGGGGGATTCTGGGGGAGATCGTGCGGCCATCGCTGGTCAAGTGTTACCAGCAGGCGGGATTCGACTTCGTCTATATCGAATACGAGCACGTATTCTTTAGTGCTACCGATTTGGCCGACACGGTGCTTGCGGCGCGGGATAGCGGGTTGCCGGTCATCGCCAAGACGCCGCAACTCGAGCGCGCTGAGGTGGCCAAGCTGCTGGAATGCGGGGTCGTGGGGATACAATTGCCGCGGACGGAGACGAGGGCCGAGATCGAGACGCTGCGGGACTATTTGAAATTTCCGCCGCACGGCAGCCGCGCGGCGGCGCCTGGCTATGGCAATAGCGATTTCGCGGTGCCAGAGGACCCGCGGGCGTGGCTGCGCGAGCAGGACCAAGAGGTGTCGCTGGTGGTGCATATCGAGACGAGAAGGGCTTACGAAAACGCTGAGGAAATCGTCTCGACGCCGGGAGTGGATATGGTCTACGTGGGGCCGGGGGATTTTTCGGTGGAATTTGGGCAGCCGGGCAATCCCGAGCACCCGGACGTGCGCGGGCCGATGGCGGATATTCTGGCGCTGTGCAAGCAGTATGGGGTGCCCTTCGGGACCACGGCGCTTGATGCGGAGGCGGGCCGGCGCTGGGTGGAGGAAGGGGCGCTATTTTTCGAGGCGGCGGACGAACTGGAGTTTATCCGCCACGGGGCCAACGAGCTGGTCGAGGCCTATCGGGGCTTTTGTGCCTGATGGCCATCGCGCCAGGCGGCGGCTAGCACTTCTTCATCGAGGGCGGCGGCGGTGATCCGCGCTGCGCTGATCTGGTCGTCGAAGCGGGCCGAGCCACCGGCGAGCGTGCCGAGGGTCAGTGGGGCGTCGGAGTGTTGGAGCCGACCGGATGCCGCGCGTGCGGCGGCCAATTCTCCATCGATATAGAGCTTGAGCGCTCGACCGTCGTAGGTGCCGGCGAGGTAGTGGCGGCCTGGCGCGAGCGAGCGGTGCGCGGCGATGCTGCGCGCGCCCTGTGCGGTATTGACGACGAAGCTGGGGCCCGGTACGGCCGCGCACAGGCCTCCATTGTGCCCATAATCGCCGTATCTGAGACTGAAGGTGCCGCCCGTGCC
This sequence comes from Gemmatimonadota bacterium, assembly GCA_002724215.1. GTDB lineage: Bacteria > Latescibacterota > UBA2968 > UBA8231 > UBA8231. The sequence continues at coordinate 1,131 of PBOD01000065.1, forward strand.
GAGCGCGTCGCAGCGCAGGACCCGCCCGTGGAATTTGTCGCCCTCGCCGTCGAAGAGCGGGGCGGCGTAGAAATAGCGCCCATCGAAGGCGCCGGCATTGTAGCCGACACTGTGCAGGCCATCGGTGGCGGAGGCGTCGCGGGTTTGCCAGCTCGATGGGTCGGCAAAGGGCGCGGTGGTATCGTAGCGCAGAAAGTGGCAATGGTAGGTTTTACGGTCGGCGCGGGCGCCGCGGGTCCAGGGGCAGAAGTAGACGTAGCGCCCGTCGAAAAAGCCACCGTCATAGCCGCCGTCGACATCGAGGGGGCAGGTTTCCCAACTGCTCGCGTCGGCGAAGTCGCGCCGGGTGTCGTAGCGAATCATCAGGCTGTGGCCATACGAGCAGAAATATAAAAACGTTCCGTCGAATACTGCCCCGACGTTCATTTGCATGCCGAGTGGTGCGGCGTCGAAGACCTCCCAACTCGCCGCAGCGGCAAATGCGCCGCGGGTGTCGTAGCGCACGACCTGGCCCGTGGTCAGCGGCACGAAGTAGATGTAGCGCCCGTCAAAAGCGCCGCCGTCGAAGCAGACCGCGCCGTCGCCGAGGGCGCGGGTGTCGAAGGTCTGGTAGGCGGCCGGCTCGTGGAAGTCGGCGCGGGTGTCCAGGCGCAGTACCTGGCCCGATAGTCGGTTTTCGTCGAGGGGCTGGTCCGGGATGCTCGCATAGCCGGGGCAGAAGTAGAGATACTGGCCGTCGAAGGCCACGCCCTGATGCGAATGGGCGAGCTCGGCGTCGTGGGCGTCCCAGGCCGCGGGGTCGGCGAAAGGCCTGGACATGTCGTAGCGCAGCACGCGGCTGTGGTAGGTGCGGGCGTCGTCGCGGGGCACGAAGTAGACGTAGCGGCCGTCGCAGGCGCCGCCGTAGTAGCAGACCGTGTCGAGCCCGGCGGTGCCGCGGGCGTCGTAGGCCTCCCAGCTTGCGGGGTCGCGGAAGTCGCCATGGGTGTCGAGGCGCAGGATATTGGCGTGGACGGTGTCGCGGGCTATGTGCGAGCGGATGGGGCAGAAGTAGACATAGCGGCCGTCGCAGAGCGCGCCGTAGTAGCCGGTGCAGTCGAGGCCGCCGGTAGTGCCGGCGTCGTAGGCGGCAAAGGCGGGGAAGGTTTCGCCGGGGCGCCACTGCGAGACCAGAGGTTGCAGGGCTTCGGGGCGGTAGGACTTGGTTTCGATCCAGGCTTCGACGGTAAGGGCGTCGGCGAGGGACAGATCGGCGAAGGCTGCGGGGCCGTCGGCCAACTGCCACTGGTCAGTTGGGGGCATGGGTATCTCTCGGCTCGGGTGTATCCTGCAGTTTCGCCATAATGCGGCCATGGGGCAAGGGCGCATTGTCGCGCACGGCAGATTCGGTTTATTTTGCCCGTTAGGAGGAGGCCATGCTCACGCGATTTGAAATAGCCGCACGCGACGCGGTGCTCGGCGGCCAGCCCTTCGGGGGGGCGGGTGCGTACGAGCAACTGACCGGCAGCACCTTTTTCGCTTTCGACCCCGACCATTCGCGCAACGAGTGTATTGTCGATCTCGAACTGGCGCCGCGCAATGCTGCTGGTCGGGTCGAGTGCCGAGCCGATTTCTGGATCTTGCAGCCGCGAGATCGCGCCCGGGGCAATGGCAATTTGCTGTACTATGTGGTCAACCGAGGCCGCAAGGGCGCGCTGGCGACCTTTAACCTGGCCGAGGGATCGAACGCACCGCATACCGTCGCGCATTTCGGCGATGGGTTGCTCCTCGAACTGGGCTATACCGTCGCCGCTTGCGCCTGGCAGGCAGATGTGCCGCCCGAGGCCGAGGACAATCCCGATTTGATAACGCTGGACGCGCCGGTGGCGGCCGGCAAGACAGGGCCGGTCAGCTGTGAGATTCTGGTCGATGAACGGGTACAGATCCACTCGCTGGGCAGTCGCTACCACCGGCCCTACGCAGTAGAGGGCAATGAGGGGCTGTTGACGGTGCGCGAAGAGCCCTATGGCGCGGCGCGGTCTATCGCCCGGGATGCGTGGGAGTTTGCTCGGCTCGACGACGGTCGGCCGGCGATACGCTTCGACGAAGGCTTTGTGCCGGGCCTGATCTACAATCTGGTCTATACCGGCAGAGATCCGGTGGTGATGGGCACGGGGCTGGCGGTGACGCGAGATTTTGTGTCGAGCCTGAAATACGGTGCGGACGCGCCCGCCGTGGTCGAGCGTGCGTATGGCTTTGGCTCGTCGCAGAGCGGGCGCTTCTTGCGGCACCTGCTCTACGAGGGCTTCAACGAGGACGAGCAGGGGCGGCAGGTTTTTGATGCGCTGCAGGTCAATGTCGCGGGTGGGGCGCGGGGCTCGTTCAATCACCGCTTCGCCCAGCCCTCGCGCCATGCCAGCGCGCATTTCGACGCACTGTACCCGACGGAGCAATTTCCCTTTGCCGATCTGCCGCAGGAAGATCCGCATACGGGTGCGCGCGGCGGCTTGCTGGATGTCGCCGACCAGCGGGGGGTCACGCCGAAGATCTTCTATATCCATTCCTCGACCGAATACTGGAATCGCGGGGCTTCGCTGGGCCACGTCGATGTCGACGGGCGCGCGGATCTCGAGGTTCATGCGTCGGTGCGGATCTACCACTTTGCCGGCACCCAGCACGGGGCGGCCGAGTTGCCAGCAGGACCGGATCCGCTGCCGGGCAATCCGGTTGATTTTCGACTCGGACACCGCGCCCTGCTGCAGGCGCTCGACGCGTGGGTGCGCGAGGGGCGCGCGCCGCCGCCGAGTTGTTGTGGTGCGGTGCGCGACGGCACGCTGGTCGATCACGCGGCCCTGGGCTTTCCCGATCTGCCGGGGATGCCGCCGCCCAGATTGCACCGGCGGCCGCGCCGCCTCGATCACGGCCCCGAGTGGGCACAGGGCATTATCGGGCGCGAGCCACCGGATCTGGGGCGAGAATACGCGACCCTGCTGCCGGCGGTAGACGCGGACGGCAATGAAATCGCGGGGATCCGCCTGCCCGAGGTCGCGGCGCCGCTGGGGACCTTTGTCGGCTGGCGTTTGCGGTCTGTGGCGATGGGCGCACCCTGGGCGGTGGTGGGATTGGCCGGCGCATGGCTGCCCTTTGCGGCGACTGCAGGCGATCGGGCTGCGGGTGATTGTCGGCCCTCCGTCGCTGAGCGCTACAGCAGCCGGGCGGAGTATGTGCAACGGGCATTGGCCGCCGGCGAGCAATTGGTGCGGCGGGGTTTTCTGCTGGCGCGGGATCTAGATCGGGTGGCAGAGCGGGCGGGGCAGATGTACGACTGGGTCGTACAGCGGAGGGTACAATCGTGAAAATCGCCATTGCTTCCTACGGCCAGGAGACCAGCAGCTTTAGCCCGGTGGCGACCACGCTGGAGACTTTCGAGCTCTACGGCTTGTTTGCAGGGGCGGAGATCGTCGAGAGGTGCCGCGAGGTCGGGGCGATCGGCGGGTTTATGCAGACGGTGGACGCCCGGCTCGACTGGACGCCGGTGCCGATCGTCCACGGCTGGGCTGGGGCCAGCGGGGCGTTGACGCGCGAGACGCTGGACTATTTTGTCGACCAGGTAGAGCAGGGCTTGCGGGCGGCGGGACCGCTGGACGCGATGTACTTTGCCCTGCATGGTGCGGCGGTCGCCGACGGGATACACGATACCGAGGCGCATCTACTGGCAGTGGTCCGCGAGATCATCGGCGAGGAGGTGCCGCTGGTGATCTCGCTCGATCACCACGCCAATCTGACGCAGGCGATGGTTGGGCACGTCGATGCGCTGGTCGCGCACCGCACCCAGCCGCACGACCAGTTCGCGACCGGGGTGCTGGCGGCCGAGTTGTTGCTGGGGATTTTGTGCGAAGGGACGCGGCCGGTTATGGCCTGGCGCAAGATTCCACTGATTGCGCACCAGGAGCAGTTTTTGACCGACCGCGGGCCGATGCGGGAGTGGTTTGCGCTGGCGCGGGAGATGGAGGAGCGGGCCGGGGTGCTGTCGGCATCGACCTTGCCGATGCAGCCGTGGCTCGATGTCCCCGAGGGCGGTTGGGCGGCGCTGGTGGTGACCGACGGCGATCCGGAGCTGGCCGAGGCGTTGGCCGACGAACTGGCGGATCGGGCCTGGGCGCTGCGCGAGGCGTTTTGCAAGCTCGACAGCATCAGCCCGGAGGCCGCGGTGCGGCATGCGCAGGCGGCCGAACGGGGACTGGTGGTGCTGACCGACACCGGCGATAGCACGTTCGGTGGGGCCTCCGGCGACAGTACGACCATCCTCGCTGAACTGGTGCGCCAGCAGGTGCCGATGATGGCGCTGGTGCCGCTGGTCGATCCGGAGGCGGTGGCCGCGGCGATAGCGGTCGGCATTGGCGGTACGCTGACGATGGAGGTGGGCGGTAAGCTGGACCCGAACTTTGGTGTGCCGCTGTCGATCACGGCGCGGGTGGCGGCGATTGGCGGCGGGCGTTTCGAGGTGGTGATGCTGGGCTTCGAGTCGTTCGACATGGGGCGGGCGGTGCTGCTGGAGATCGGGGCCGTACGACTGGTGGTGTCGGAAAAAAGAGGGGTCTGCGGTAACCATCCGATCGTCTACGAGCACTTTGGCATCGATGTGGCCGAGGCGCGCATGGTGGTGGTCAAGACGGCGAGCAACTGGCAGTTTTTCCAGCCGTGGATATCCGAGGTGGTGCGGGTCGATACGCCGGGAGCGACGACCTCGCACCTCGAAGACTTGCCGTGGCGGCACCTGCCGCGGCCCATTTACCCGCTCGACCAGCGGGAGGAGCGCTAGGCTATGGATGCGAATCGACTATTGCTCAACGGGATCTGGGAATTTGCGCCGGGGCCGGACGGTAATCCGCCGACTGCGGGCTGGACACCGGTGCGGGTGCCGCACCGCTCGCGGGAGTTCGAACAGGAGCCGCCGGTGTCGGGCTGGTACCGAACCGCACTGCGGGTGCCGGTGGGATGGGAGAGCGCCCGGTTGGATCTAGGGCGGGTGCGCCACTACGGGCGGGCGTATATCGACGGGGCGGTCGTCGGTGAGCACTACCACCTGCGGATGCCGTGGCAGTTGGATTTGGCGGGCAAAGTCAGGCCGGGCGAGGTATGCGAACTGACCATATTCACCCACAACTGCAGTGGTCGCTATGCGCACCCCGATGTCGATGAACTCAGCGAGGGGGCGGCGCAGGCGATCGATACGCTATTCTGGTATACGAGTGCCGCGACGATCGGCATGGAGGGCGATGTCTGGCTCTATGTTGAGGATGCGGTGCGGCTCGAGGACATGTACGTGGTGACCTCCGTGCGGGAGAGGACCATCCGGGTCGAGGCAGAAGTGTGCAATGACGGCGCGGCGGATTTTGCCGGCGCGGTGGCGTGGCGGGTCGAGCGCGGGGGGCAGACGGTGCTCGACTTGCCCGAGCAACGGGTTGCCATTGCAGCCGGGCAGACGCAGGCGGTGCGCGTCGAGGTGGATTGGACCGACCCGGTGCTGTGGGGGCGGCCGCCCTACGGGGAGCCGGTGCTGTACTTTTTGCGGGCGCGTGTCGGCGGTGCCGAGCGGTTGGTGCGCTTCGGCTTTCGCGAGGTCTGGGCCGAGGGCGATCAGCTATTGCTCAATGGCGAAAAACTTATGCCCTGGGGCGATCACACGATTCCATATGTGTACGAGCGGCAGTGGTTGACGCGCAAATTCGAGGATCTGGCTGCGGCTAATATCAGCATTGTAGAGCACCACCGTTACGATCCGCCCGCGGTGCTCTACGACGTGGCTGACGAGATGGGGATGTTCGTGGTCGGGGCCAATTTCTGCGTCGGCACAGGCCAGGTGCCGCGCGGGGTCGAAGACGAGGCGGAGCTGGCGCTGATTATGCAGAGTCACCTGGCGGTGGCCGATCACTGGATCAGGAGGGCGCGCAACCACCCGTCAATATTGTTCTGGGATATCACCGACGCGCGCGAGCCGGCCTTCTGCGTGCCGCTGCTGCGCAAGGTCAAGGAGCTGGACGCCAGCCGTATCGCCGAAGTGACGTTTGACCCGGGTGTAGCCGACGCCGAGTTGATCGAACTGATCGATTGCTACCGGCTGTTCAGCGGTCTGGAGCATATTGAGGAGAGCATCGAGATCATCCGCCGCGATCTGCCGCTAAAGCCCTTGCGGGTCGGCGAGGCGGGGATATTCGACGGAGCGATTTGGGGCGCGGCCGAGGAGCCGCCGCTGAAGGAGGGCTGGTCGGACTTTCTCAACGCAATTCCCCAGCGCAATATCCACGGCTTGCAGACCTTCCACCTCGCCGACATGGACTATCACGGCTTTCCCGGCAATATTCCCAATAATCTGGTCGCGATGGTGGAGCCGGAGATCCACTGGCCGTCGCAGTCGGGGCGGGATGCGCGGATCGATCCCCTGGGCACAGGCGGTCAAACCGCCTGGGGCAAGACCGCGATCTACCTCAACTGGTGCGACCCGAGTCAGCCGGTGTCGCGACCGACGGCGACGCACGCTTGGTCGCAGGCGCTGTTCCGGCACTGGACGGGCCGGGATGTGGGGCCGTTGAACGCAGAGCGGGTGCCGGAGGTGATGGTCGAAGTGGTGCGCGACGGGCAGCCGGTAGCGGGCGCGCAGGTGTTTGTCGAAGCCTGTGCGGGGCAGGGTGTTGCGCCGCATGGAATACTGGCGGATGGGGCGGGAACGAGCTGGTTTGTATTGGCCGAAAGCGGGCGCTACCGATTTATCTGCGAGGGCGTAAATGTGGAAGCCGAAACCCATATGCAACCAGTGCGGGGGCCGGCCGGGTACGACCACGTGCAGCGGGTGCGCTTGGAGTTGTAGGCGCACCGGCGATGAGTACCCGCATTTCTTTAAATTCATGGTCGACGAACTGGACCGCTTCTTCCACGGGCACGAGACCTACTTCGATTTGACGCCGCGTTCGCGGGCCAATCGGCAGGGAGCGGATTGATCGCAGGGGAGCGCGATTCTCAACAAGGGTGAGCACACTACATGGCACGTCCGAATCTTCTCTACATCTTTACCGACCAGCAGCGCGTCGATACTCTGCGCTGCTATGGCAATGAGCTGATCGAGACGCCGGCGCTCAATGGTCTGGCCGATGAGAGCTTTGTCTTCGAGCACACCTATGTCAGCCAGCCGGTGTGCAGCCCGGCGCGGGCGACGATGATGACGGGCTTGTGGCCACACACAGCCGGCGTGCCCGCGTGCAATGTGCCGCTGGCGGCCGAAGTGCCGACCTTTGCCGAACTCTTGCCGGACGAGTATCGCACGGCCTTCATGGGCAAGTGGCATCTGGGCGACGAGATCTTTGCGCAGCACGGCTTTCAGGAGTGGGTGGGGAGCGAGGATTCGTATCGGCGCTGTTATTCGAGCGCGGAGCGATTGGAGGTATTGAGTCCGTATCACCACTTCCTGGTGGATAATGGCTTCGAGCCGGATAGTGAGAATCAGGGGCAGCGGGTGTTTTCGCGCCATTTCGAGGCGTCGCTGGACGAGGAGTACACCAAGGCGACGTTTCTGGGCGACCGCGCGGCCGAATACATCCGCCAGAGCGGCGACGAGCCCTTTGCGCTGTGCGTGAGCTATCTCGAGCCGCACCCACCGCACACCGGGCCACTGAACGAGTATTTCGATCCAGCGCTGTTGCCGACGGGACCGGCGTTTATGCAGCAGCCACCCGACGACGCGCCGCTGATTACAAGGCTGATGGCAGCGTTTTACATGCAGTCGGAAAACTACGGCCTCGATTTGCGCACCGATGCTGGGTGGCGGGCGCTGATGGCGCGCTATTGGGGCAATGTGCGCCTGGTCGATCGCTCGGTGGCGAAGATTCTCCAGGCATTGGAGGACAGCGGCAAGGCCGACGATACGATTGTGGTGTTTACGTCGGACCACGGCGAGCAGATGGGTGACCATGGGATCCTCGGCAAGACGCTGATGTATGAGGAGTCGGTGCGGGTGCCGATGCTATTGCGGGTACCGATGCTGAATAAGGAGCAGCGGCGCATCGCGGGAAATTTCAGCCATATCGACCTGGTGCCGACGCTGATGGAGCTATTGGGGCTAGCGGTGCCGGAGCCGATGCAGGGCGAGAGTCGGGTGTCGGTGCTGCGGGGCGAGGCGGTATTAGACGGCGATGTCTTTATCGAGTGGAATGGCGCCGATGGGCATATCCCGCACTCGATCGGCGAGGCCGAGCCCAACCGCAGTATGGTGCATCCACTGCGCACAGTGATCGCGGCGGACCGCTGGAAGCTCAACATCTACGGCCAGGGCCAGGGCGAGCTCTACGATCTCAACACCGATCCGCACGAGCTGGAGAATTTATATCACCGGCCCGCGCATCGGGACAGGGTCTGCGAATTGGCGGGGCGGATTCGCACGTGGCAGCAGGTGAGCGGGGACGAGGCGGCGTTGCCCGATGATTTGCACTAGCTCTTGCCGCCGTGGTCGCGCTGCCATTGTCGGGCCAATTTGTCCTGCGAGTCGGCGGCGACTGCTGCGATTTCGGTGCTGCCACCGCCGCGGGCGAGTTGAATATCCATGTTGTGCGGGTTGGTCTGCCAGGCGCCGGCGGTGAAATCTGGGATATCGACGGAGCTGGAGCGGTTGAGCACCGACCACTGGCTGAGCGGGACGATGGCGCTCCAACTCGCGGCGTCGTAGACATCCTGGTCGAGCGGTAGGCCGTTGCGCAGGCAGTCGATCAGGTGCCAGACCATCAGCATATCCGACCCCCCATGCCCGCTGCCGCGCGCCAGTGCACCCATCCGGCGCTGGATTTCGGGGGTATACTGCTTTTCGAGGGCTGCGAATTCATCGGCATCGACCCACTTGTGGTCGCCCTTTGACAGGCGCGGCGGGCTGGGATCGAAAAGCGCGGCTCCTTCAGTACCGTGGATGCCGTGGATGAGGTTGTGGGGCGAAGGAGTGGTGCCATCGTGTTGCAGCATGATGGTGCGACCGCGCAGCGTGCGGATCACCGTGGTGTTGATATTGCCACGGTATTCGAGGCCGGCAAACTCGGCGTAGTGCGGGTCGTCGCCGGCCAATTCGGCGGCTTTCTTCCCCATCGCGAAATCATTGCTTTCCATCGATACCAGAAAATCGAGTCGATCGCCGCGGTTGATGTCCATGACCTGGCACAGCGGACCCAGCCCGTGCGTGGGATAGACGTTGCCGCGCCTGCCGGCGTATTGTCGCAGCCACCACATGTCCGAGTAGAAATCCCTGCCGAAGTTGTTGCCCATCTTACTGGTGTTGTAGGCACCGTCGCCGTGGACCACCTCGCCGAAAAATCCCTGGCGCGCCATGTTGATGGTGAGCAGGTGAAAGGGCATGTACGAGTAGTTTTCCAGCATCATCAGGTGCTGCCGGGTTTCCTCCGCCGTCTGCACCAGTTGCCAGCACTCCTCCATGGTCCCGGCGGCCGGCACTTCGCTGGCTACGTGTTTGCCCTGGCGCATGGCGTAGACGGCCATCGGCGCGTGCAGATAGTAGGGGGTGGTCACGAAGACCAGGTCGATATCGTCGCGCTCACATAGCTTTTTCCACTCGTCCTCGCCTTCGCTATAGAGCGCAGGGGCGTGGTCGGTATGCTCAAGGTGTTTGCGGGCTGTGGTGACCTTGTCGGGATTCTTGTCGCACAGGGCCTTTATTTCGACCCCTTCAATCTGGATCAGGGTGCGCAGATGGCCCGGACCGCGATTGCCCAGCCCGATAATGCCCACGCGTACGGTAGGCAGTTTGGGTGCGGCGTAGCCGGCCATGTTGAAGCGCTGGCGATGGGATTGGGCGTAGGTTTGGTTGGTCTGCAGCGGGTCGGGGGGGGCGACGCCGTTTATTCGCGGTCTGGTCATTTTATCCTACATTGGCTTGTAGCATCCGGGTGCCGTTCGCTGAGGTCTGCAGCAGTCTTTCCGTCCATCTATAAACGATTATAGGCCCAGGGCATAGATGCCCCTTATGACGCATGCTTATTCAGGCTCGACGAGACCAGAGCAGAGCAAGAGATCCCCGAATCGCGGGTGCGATTTTCGCGTTAAGCAAAGCGCTCCTCGAAGATGGAGACCGCGGTGTGCACCGTTGTCAGCGCCATATCCACGCGGCCGTCGAAGGTGGCGAACATGCCCATCTCGGTGCCGAAGGCCAGGCCGTACGTGCGCGAACACCAGTCCATCAGATTGAATCCCTCGCCCCGGCGCGTAGCGTCCAGCCAAAATACGGCCTGCTCGGGCATGTCAAACCACTTGCTCGGCGCATCTTCCTCGGTGGCCAGCGGTACTCCCGACGCCTCAATGGCGCGGATCGTTGCCGTCGCCGCCTTTTCTTCCCACGCCTGCGACTCGGGATCGGGTTGTTTGCGGGCCGATAACCAGTAGCGGTCGTCCATGCCCGCCGACTCGTGCAGGTCGAAACTGATCCCGGGGCGGATGTCGTCGAGTAACTGGCGCGTGACGCGGGGCTCCACCGGCGACCAAGCGGTGTCGTGGAAGCGGTTGATGTGGAGGATCTCGCCCTCGAGCGAGATGATGAGCGTGTAGGCGCGGTCGAACAGGTTCGTACCTTCGACGCCGAGCTGACCGGCGGGCTGGTAGACGCGCCGGCCGAGCAGCGGCGCGAGGATCTCCGGCTGCTCGCGATGGATCTGCTGCATGCGACCGTAGCCGTAGCCCTGCGGGTTTTTCTGTCGCGGCCCCGCTCTAAACCGCTCGTGCCCCTCCTCGTCGCCGTCGGATGGTGCCGGACGCGCGCTGGCATATCCGTAATCGCCGATCAGCACCAGTAGGAAGTCGTCGTCCTCATACAGGACTTCCCCCGCGCTGTGCAGGATCTCCTCCAGCCCATCGAAGTCGTCGAAGTCGGGACGCTCGCCCAGGCCCAGTGCGAGGGCGTGATGAAAGCCGTTGAGGCCGACCGGGTCACGCGTCGGGATCACATAGACCTGATGCTCCGTGTCCAACTCGTCGATTAGCTGTACCGCCGCCGCTACGCCCGCATGCTCGGTGCTATGGCTGCCAGCGGTGATGAATATGGCGGGTGCTTTATCGCCGCCGCCCCGGGCGGCAACGAGTGGTGAGCCATCGACCGTGTTGCCCAGTACGGTAACGGAATGGGCCCGCCGCCGCGTCTCGGCGATCAGCTCGTCGTTGGTGCGATATATTTTTGCCATCTCGTTTCTTTTCTCAGTGCGTTGCGATGGTCGTCATTCTGCGTGATGTCTGTGCTATCCGTCGATCACTCGTGGCCTTGCTCGCGATGAAGGATAGTCAGTATACCCCTGTTTCTTGTATCGCTGCACCACCGCGCAGGTCTCATGACGTTCTGGGAAAGAGCTGGCCCTCCAGCGCCTCTTCTACGGTCTGCACTCGATCGTCGTGATCGCCGCCGAGCCAGCGGTAGGGGCGCGGATACAGCGTCAGCGAGCGATCTTGCAGCGGCAGCTTGAGCGGGACACTGCCCCACAGCGCCGAGTACTTGGCGGCGATGGCCGCTTCGAGCGACTGGCGCAGGTCGTGGCCGGAGACATAGAGCTCGCCGCCGTTTTCGAGTACGTCGAGAAACGACAGGATCGAAGTGCCCAGATAGGAGAAGCGGGGGTATTCGAGTGGGGTGTAGGGGCGGTCGACCGCAATGCGGGCGCCCTTGTCGTCGAAGCCCTGGAATATTGTGGGCGGGTCCCAGTCCCAGGAGATCAGCGCGTCGTCGCTCCACACCGCGACGCCCTTGCGGTCGCTGGCCGAGCCGAATACCGGGCACGACAATCCATTGCTGAGCTGGAATTGGCCATTGATGACGAGGCCGGTATCCTCTGCGCTTTCCAGTGCTTCCTGCGGATGGCCCCAGGCGATGACTTCGGTGATTTCGGCGTGGGTAAACAGCCGCAGCACCGCGATGTGCTGGCAGCCGCCGCCCGAGATTTCGCCGCCCCAGTTGTGGACGCTGGCCCCGCGCAACGGGCCGTAGTCGCCCGCGCGCAGCCAGCGTGCCGCCTCCTGCACCTCGCCCATCGCCCGCTGCAAATTGCCGCCGGCGAAGAGCACGCCGCGCTCTTCGCATTCTTCGACCATGGCGTCGACATCGGAAAGGCGCGCCTCGATGGGCTTGTCGGTCGATACGCCCTTGACCCCGGCCTGAGCCGCAGCGATGACCGCTTCTTTGATAAATTTGCCGGGCAGCACCACCGCGGCGATGTCGGGGCTCTGATGGCGGAAAAGCGCTTCGGCATCCTGGTAGAGTGCGGAGATGCCGAAGCGCTCGCCGACGGCCTTGCGGCGTTCGGGATTGTATTCGGCGATGGCGATGACCTCGGTGTTGGGCAAGGTCTGGTAGACTTCGGCGTAGTGCTGGCCGAGGCGGCCGCAGCCGATGATCGCGACGGTGTATTTTTCTGTCATTACAATTCTCCTCAGTCCCAGATGGGCCAATCGGTCTCTTGCAGGCGGTTCCAGATGCGGTCGAATGCCTCGCTGCCGTCGTCCTCGCGCTCGGTGAGGCGGATACCGGGGGCGAAGGGCTCGTCGACGCCGAGTTTCATCAGGCGCTCGGTCTGGCCCAGATCGCGGTAGTAGTGCTCGATACCGCCGGGCAGGGTGACGACTGAAAAATGCCGCGGCCATTCGACGGCGGGCTCGTCGCGGTAGCGGCTGATGGCGTCCTCGTCGAGCTCAACGCCCAGACCGGGTTCCTCCGGCACCTTCATAAAGCCGCGCTGGACCGGATGTGGCGCGACGATGAGGTCGTCGATATAGGTATGGCTGGCGGTGACGCCGGGCAGGGTGGCGGTGTGCATGACCGCGCCGAGCTGCAGCGCGAAGGCAGCGGTGATGCCGGTGCCGACGTATTGCAGCAGGATCGGCGTGTTGGCGGCGGCAAAGCACCAGGAGGCGGCCAGTGCGTTGCGGATGTGCTCGTGGCTGCACAGTGCACCGTCGTAGTCGCCGGCGCGCAGGCCGAGCCAGGGGCCGGACGGCTGGCGAGACGGGCCGTCGAGTACGGTGCCGACGCCGTGGAGATAGAAGGGAATGCGGATCTCCGCGTGCAGGCGGCGCCAGCCCTCCACATCGTGGGCAAAGATCGGCTCTTCGACGCCCTTGACGATGGGGATCTTTTCCAATTCGCGCAGGATCGGCAGCGCGCGCTCGACGTTGACCAGCGCACCGTTGAAGTCGAACTCGATGCGGAAATCGGGCGGGGCCGCGTCCTGCATGGCGCGGGCTTGCTCGACCACGTCGAAGAAGGCGCGGGCCTTGCACTTGAGGCCGCGATAGCCGCGCGCGGCGGCCTCGGCCACTTCGGCCGCGGAGTCTTCGGGCGACATCGAGGGCATCCACCAGCCCATACTGACCCACGGTCGGACCTGTTGGCCCATCAGCTTCCATGCCGGTACGCCGAGGTGTTTGCCCATCAAATCGTAGCAGGCCATATCGAGGTTGAAGCGGCCGGTGCTCATGATGTGGTCGAAAGGGTCGGTGCCGAGGTAGGGGTCGAGGAGGGCCTGTTCGAAGGGCGGTCCGGGATTTTCGCCGAGACCGACAAGGCCGTTGTCGGTGTGAAATTTGTAAACGGTGTGCTCCTCGCCGCCCATGCCAAAGTGATGAAATTGTTTGCGGATGCGCTCTTCGTAGGGCAGGCGCAGGGGAATGACTTCGATGTCGGTGATTTTCACGACGCGGCCTCCTGTGCGACCCAGGCGGCGTCCCGGGCGGCGTTGGCGAGATAGATTTCGTCGATGGTGCCGGCAAAGCGGGCGCTGCCGCCGCCAATATGGCCAATATCGATCGGGACGGCCGTGTGCTGCAGCGGCTGACCGGGGGCGCTGCGCTCAGCGGCGAGGGCGCCGTCGATGTAGAGCTTAATGCGGTCGCCGTCGTAGACGCCGGCCAGGTGATGGGTGCCGGGCGCGAGGGGTTGGTGGGTGGCGATACTGACAGCGCCTTGCGTCGTATTGACGGTGAAGCTCGGGCCGAGCAGCCCGGCGCAGAGGCCGCCGTTGTGGCCAAAATCGCTAAAGCGCAGGCTGAACGCGCCGTCTGCACCCAGTGTGTCGTAGCGCAGGACGCGGCCGTGCGCCTGGCCGTCGTCGTGGTCGCCGCGCCAGGGGGCGGTATAGATAAAGCGGCCGTCGCAGGCACCGGCGTTGTAGGCGTCGGTGTGCAGCCCGTCGGTCACGGCGGCGTCGCGGGAGACCCAGCTTGCGGGGTCGTCAAAAGGCGCGGCGGTATCGTAGCGTAGCCAGTTGCAGTGGAAGACGCTGTGGCCGGGCGGGGGCTGGCGGGTGAAGGGCATGTAATAGATATAGCGGCCGTCGAAGAAGCCGCCGTCGAAGCCGCCGGTATCGAGGCCGCCGGTGTGGGCGGCGTCGTGGAAGTCCCAGCTTGCGGGGTCGTCAAAAGGCGCGGCGGTATCGTAGCGCAGCATGTGGCTATTGCCGTAGGCGCAGAAGTAAATGTGGCGGCCGTCGAAGATCAGGCCGACGTTCATTTTCATGCCCAGGGGCGTGGCGTCGAAGGTTTGCCAGCTGGTGGGATCGGCGTAGTCGCAGTCGGTCGCGTAGCGCAGGACCAGGCCGCCGCTGAGCGGCGCGTAGTAGATGTGGCGACCGTCGTAGAGCGCACCGTCGAAGCAGGTCGCGCGCGGCGAGAGCCGGGTGGCGTCGAAGACCTGGTAGCTGGCCGCATCTTTAAGCGGTGCGGCGGTGTCGTAGCGCAGCATCTGGCCGCTCGGCTCGTTGTCGAGCGAGGCGCCGGGATCGTCGGGGTTGTAGTCGGGTGCGGTGGTATAGCCGGGGCAGAAGTAGAGCCAGCGGCCGTCGAAGGCCAGGCCTTGGCCGGAATGTGGGAAATCCGCATCGTGTGCCGCCCAGCTCTGGGGATCTTTGAAGTCGCCGCGAGTGTCGTAGCGCAGCAGCCGCGAGTGGTGAGTACGGCCGTCGTCGCGCGGGTTAAAATAGACGTAGCGGCCGTCGCAGGCGCCGCCGTAGAAACCGGCGCTGTGGATGCCGTCGGTATAGCTGGCGTCGTGCGCGGCCCAGCTCTGGGGGTCTTTGAATGCGCCGTGGGTGTCGTAGCGGAGGACGCGGCCGTGGACCGAGCCGCGGTCCTGCTGGTCGCGGACGGGGCAGAAGTAGATATAGCGACCGTCGGTCACGGCGCCGAAGTAGCCTTTGGTGTTGAGCCCGTCGGTAGCGCCGGCGTCGTAGGCGGCGAAGGCGCTGAAATCTGCGCGCGGACGCCATTGCGAGATAAGGGGTTGCAGGGCTTCGTCGCGCGTCTGCGGGGCTGCGACTCGGGCGGCGACGGTGAGCTGACTGGCGAGTGTCAGCTGGAGATCGAGCGTTGTGTGCGAATCGGGCTGCAGGCGGTGTTCGGTCGGTTGGGTCATATCGAGATACCGCGTTGATGGTGGAGGGCGAAAGATAGCGCGTTGGAGTCACGAAGCCAATAGGCGCCATCCGGTCCGAGGGTCGAGCTCGTACGCTCGACGCCGATGGACGAGAAGCTGACAACTCGATTAGTGTAGTTCCAGGCCTGCTGGGTCAGGCGAGCGCCCCTTCTTGCCGCAACAGATATATCGTTTGGCGAAAGGCCTCGACCGTCTGGGCTCGGTCGGCGGCGTTGTGGGCGGCGGAGACTGGCGAGCCGGGCCAGCCCTGGATATCGACGCCGTGCAGCAGGACGCCGAGGCGGACCTTCATCGCCAGCGCGGGGTCACCCGGCGCTTTGATGGTCTGGTAGTCGTGTGCGCCGGCCTCAATGCGTTCGCGGCTGGTGGGTATGTCCTGCGGGTTTAAAAAGACGTGGAAGCCGCCGAAGGTCCCGTAGGCGATCCACGACACTCCCTCTGCGGCGAACATCGCGTTCAATTCGCCGATCAGCGTTTCGCCGTAGGCGATGGCCTGTTGGCAGACATCGGTGTCGCGCACCACGTCGAGCGCGGCGATGCCCGCGGCGCAGGTGGTGGGCACGGCGTTGAAGGTGCCCATGTGAAAGATTTTCTCGTCCCCGTCCCGGGCCGTGTGGCGGAAGTCCATGCCGGCGAGGATATCGCGGCGGCCGACGACAGCGGCGCCGGGCATGCCGCCGGTGACGATCTTGCCCAGCGTGGTCATGTCGGGCGTGATGCCAAGCGCCTGTTGCGCGCCGCCTTTGGAGCAGCGGAAGCCGCAGATGACTTCGTCGAAAATCAGCACCGTCTCGGTGGCGTCGGCCAGTTCGCGCAGGCCGTGCACAAAGTCAGGGCGCACCGGCACCTGGCCCCAGGTCGAGCCGGTGGGCTCGAGGATGATGGCGGCGACGTCGCCCGACTCGTGCAGTATTCGCTCGGTGGCGGCGAGATCGTTAGCCGGGGCGTGGAGCATGGCGGCGGCGGTGCCCGCGGGTACGCCGCGCGGCGGGGAGCCGTCGTGGTGGTTTAGGAAGCCGCCGGCGACATAGTCGTGCCAGCCGTGGAAGTGGCCGGTGAAGCGCAGCACTTTTTCGCGCCCGGTGTAGCCGCGCGCCAGGCGCAGGGCCAGCATGGTGGCTTCGGTGCCGGAATTGTTGAAGCGCACGCTTTCGGCACAGGGGATAAGATTTTTGATGCGCTCGGCCCATTCGAGCTCGAGTTCGTGGCTGGCGCCGTAGTGGATGCCTTTGCCCAGTTGCTCGCGCACGGCCTCGACGACGGCGGGGTGGTTGTGTCCTAGCAGCATGGCGCCGTGACCGCCCGAGTAGTCGACGTATTCGTTGCCGTCGATGTCCCACTTGTGCCCGCCGTCGGCGCGGGTGACGTAGATGCCGTGCGGCTCTATGTAGCGGGCGTCGTGCGTGATGCCGGTGGGAAAGGTCTCGCGCGCCCGCTGCGCCATTTTGATCGAGGTGGCAGTCTTCTCGCAATAGGCGGCCACCAGCGGCGAGTCGTCGAGGTCGAGCGGGCAGGGAGCAGAGACAGAGGCAGGGGCGGTGGGCATGGCGGTTGTCCTTCTAAGCGTGGTCGAGGCGGGCGAGGGCGGCTGCTAGGTGGGCGGCCATTTCCTCGGGCGGGGTCAGCGGCGAGCTGACGTCGTCGTAGGGCGTGACCTGGTTGCTGATCGGGTTCCAGTGCACGGGGCCGTACGGCGCTGGTTGG
Organism: Gemmatimonadota bacterium; assembly: GCA_002724215.1. Lineage (GTDB taxonomy): Bacteria > Latescibacterota > UBA2968 > UBA8231 > UBA8231. The sequence goes on from PBOD01000065.1 coordinate 18,268, forward strand.
CCGGTTTTGGCCATGTAGTGATAGAGGGCATCGCCTTTGTTGTAGTGCCAGAACTCGCCGGGATAGTGCAAAAAGCCGTGGCGCTCCATCAGCGTGGTGATCGCGCGGCGGTTCTGACTTTCGGCGGCGGTGACGAAGGGCGAATCCATCGGGGTGTACTCGCTCATTTCTAGGTAGGGCTTGCCGCGCCCTATTTCCTCGCCGTCGTCGAGGTCGAAAACCGAGATATCGACGGCCGCGCCCATGGTGTGGGTGCCGCGGTTGGGGTAGTTGGCGACCAGACAGGTCGAGCGGCGGCGGATCAGGTCCAGGGACGGGGGCTCGCCGCCCAATTCCCAGCGGCAACTGCCGACGATCATGTCGAAGACCGCGGGCTTCTGGCCGAGCAGGGTTTGCATCTGCTGGGTGCGGTAGCCGTCCTCGATTTTGAGCAACCAGCCGCGCTCGCGCATGTCGCGGGCGATGGCCAAAAGGTCGGGTATTAAACTTTCGCGGATGGAGAAGACGCGATCGAGATCACCGGCGATTTTGCTGTCGGAAAAGAGCATTTCGACACCGGCTTCCTCCGCCGCGTCGGGAATCGAGGCGAAGCCCTCGCCGGATTCGGCGGTCGGGTATTCGGTCATCGCCTGCAACAGGCGGTGGCTGCGCTCCATGTGCTCGGTCCAGAAGCGGCGGCGGGCGTCTTCATCGGGGCGGGTTCGCGTCGTCATGGCCGCAAGTATAAGGAATCGACGGAGCGCCTACAATGAGCGGTGATTTGACAGCCCCGTCGGCATTTGCTTGGGTTTCGGGCATCTACGATTACCTGGAGCATGATATGATTATCAAAGAGATTGCGGAGATCCAGCTCAATATGCGCTACAAGCCCGAATTGGCAGCGTGTGTGCAGCGCTCGGGCCTGCGCGCTAGCTTGGGGCGGGTGGCGCTCTATCGCGTCGAGCTGGACAATGGCGTGGTGGGGTACGGAGATGGGACGGGCGTGCCGGACGACGTGTCGGCCTTTGTCGGACGGGACGCCTTTATCGGCCTGCGGCAAATCGCGCACGGCGGGGTGCAGATGGCGCTCTACGACGCGGTGGGCAAGGCGCTCGGCGTGCCAGCGCATCAACTGATGGGCAAGCAGGTGCGCGACAGGGTGCCCTTTGCCTACTGGAGCTGCTGTCTGAGTCCGGAGGAGTGGGCGCGGCAGGTCGAGCAGGCGGCGGCGCTGGGCTACCGGGTCTACAAATTCAAGTGCCGGCCGTGGTGGGATCCGATCGAGCAGATCGAGGCGGTGGCGAAGGTCGCGCCCCCCGGCTTTACCTGCTGGCTCGATTTCAATGGCCATTTGCGCGAAGTGCGGCAGGCGCTGCCGGTGCTTAGGGAATTGGACCGCTACGACTGCGTTGGGGGGTTCGAGTCGCCAATGCCGCAGCGCGACGGCGAGGGCTATCGCCAGCTGCGGGCGAAACTGGACAAGCCGATCGCCGCGCACTACGGCGGCGGCTGTTGCCACGTGCGCTCGGATCCGACCTTCGACCGCGGGGTGTCGGCGGTCGACCAGATCGCGCGGGGGTTGTGCGACGGTTTCGTGCTCGGCGGCGGCCACGTGCAGGGCGTGCTCGACCGCGCGGCGGTGGCACAGGAGGCGAAGCTGCCGTTCTGGATCCAGGTCGTGGGCACCGGCCTGCGGGCGGCGTGGGTGGTGCATTTGGCCAGCGTATGTCGCCAGGCGACGCTATCGAGTCTGGCCGCGCACAATATCTGGGATCGCGATTTTGCGCTGTCGCCGTCGCCGGTGGCGGGTTTTGCGGCGGTGCCAGAGGGGCCTGGATTGGGTGTGGAGGTAGATGAGGCGATGGTTGCGGAGCTGGGGCAAGCCGAGCCGCTGGAGATCGGGCGCGAGATTACGACAGTGGTCCATCCCGACGGGGTGAAATGGCATTTTGCATCCGAGCAGCAGCGGCACGAGACCTTTTACTTTGGCAGTGCGCCGGGCTTTGTGCGCGGGGTGCGGCTGGAGACGCGGGCCGACGACGGTTCGGCAGATTTCGACGATTTGTTCCGGCGCGGCAAAGAGGCGCCGGTGCTGGAGGGAAAATGAGATGAACGCGCCGCCGAGCGATGGACGCCGGGTGCCGGTGGAGGATTTGCGCGATTTCGTCGCGGGGATTTTCGCCGCCGTGCCCGTGCCCGCAGCAGATGCCGTGCTGATCGCCGATTTGCTTATCGACACCGAGTTGCGGGGGGTGGTCAGCCACGGGGTGCTGCAGGTCGAGCGCTATGTGACCAACTTCAAGGACGGGATGACCAATACCCATCCAGCAGTCAAAGTGTTGCGCGAGGGGCCGACGACGGCGGCGTTGAGCGCCGAGGGGGGCCTCGGGATCGTGACCGGGACGCAGGCGATGCGAATGGCGATGGACCGGGCGCGCGAATTCGGCATGGGGGCAGTGACGCTGGTCTATCACGACCATATCGGCAGCGCCGGCAAATACGTGCGGATGGCGCTGCGCGAGAATATGGTGGGGATCTGCCTGTCGGGGCGCAGCGCTGCGCCTAAAGGATACTCGGGATCGGTGAGGGGATCGATACAGGGAAGCCCGCCTTTTTGCATCGGCGCGCCCGCCGGCCCGGATCAGCCCGATTTCATGGTCGATTTTGCCACCGGGATGCCGTGGGACGAGGAAAGCTTCGCCAAAATGCCCGAGGTATATTTTCGCGGTTTGGGGCTGGCGCACGCGGCCAATATCCTCAGCGGGACCCTCGGTGGGCAGATGCTGGCGGAATACGACCGGCAAAAGACTCAATATCAGCGGGCCGACCAGTCGTCTTTCTACCTGGCGATGGCGATCGATTCGTTCGTGTCGGTAGAGGCGTTTAAGGCCGACATGGATTATTTGATGGAGCAGGTGGCGGGGATGGAGCCGTATCCGGGTTTGGGCTCGGCGCAATTGCCCGGGGGGCCGGAGTGGCACAAAGAGAGTAAGTACGCCCGTGACGGGATACCCATTGGACAGGACGCGGTCGAGGGATTGGAGAAGTCGGCGGCGCTGGTGGGGGTGGCCGTGCCCTGGTAGGTTAGTCGAGCCAGTAGGAGAACAGCCGCGCCTGGTGCAGGTAGAATTTGAGCCGCACCGGTTTTTCGAAATTCAGGTCGTGCGGGTGTTTCCAGGTGAATTTGACGCCTAGGCTGTCGCCTGTGAACGGCGGCGGCTCTTCGCCGGGGACCCAGAAGCCCGGATGGGGGCGGCCGGATTCGGCGTCCTGGATTTCGGCGTAGATTTCGCCCCAGCGCGCGTCGGCGTTGATGTAGAGATCCTCGCCGCGCCAATAGAAGGGCCTGGTAATAATGGTGCCAATCTCGTCGCCGTCTATCGAGACGAAGCGGTCGCGCGGGAGTTTGGCTAATGAGAGCGCGCCGGCATCGTCGAAGTGGCGCTGGTCGATGCCGAGGCGAAACAGCTCCTTGCAGCGGTTGAAGCGCCGGTACATTTCGATGCTGCCGGGCATGCGCAGGGCGTTGTAGTAACACCAGATCTCGCCGTCGTCGCGGACGATGGGCGGGCCCGACATCAGCAGCTGACTGGTGCCATAGTTTTGGCCGTCGAAGGGCTCGATGCCGATAAAGGGCGTGCGGTCGGCGACGCGGTCCCAGGTATACAGGTCGCGCGAAACCGCCATTTCGATCTGATTGATACGGGTGAAGTTGGTCGCCGGCGGCGGGATGGCGCCGAAGGGATTGAAGACGGTGGGAAAGCCGATATAGAGTCCCTGGTAGGGCAGCACGGCCATATTGTAGATCTCGGCGATATAGTCGATGTCGTCGAGGAGTGGCGGAGTGATATAGGCGGGGTCTTCGATAATTTTGCGCACGCGCTGGCGGCGGTTTTCGCGGTCGATCTCGTCGCTGTGGAAGATCAGTACGGGGTCGGTGAAGGTGGTGAAATCTTTGCTCGTCGAGAGCCAGACTGAGCGGCCCCATTCGGTTTGTTGTTTCACCAGGGCCAGGTATTGTTCGGTATAGGGATCCCAGGTGAATTGCGACTCGTCCTGGCTGGGGATCGCGATGCTGTCGAGCATGGTCCAGTGGAAGCCGTCGGGCGAGACGCCGGCCCGGCGGTCGCTCGACGAGAACAGCGCCTTGTAGCGGCGGCCGGGGTCGGGGTCACGTTCGTCGCGGACGATGTGGTACATGCCCGGGCCTTCGGGGTCGCAGGCGATATTGTTGTCTTTGGATCCTTCCCATGCATAGAGGCCGAGGTGGGGTTTTTCCCAGTGCTCGCCGTCTTTGGATGTTGCGTAGCGGGCACCCTGGCCCATGTACCACCACTCCCAGATATTTTTTTCCGGATTCCAGATCGGGGCGCTGCGGCTTTGCACACCGCCGCTTATGAGGGGGCCGAATTTTTGCGGTGGGTGCAGGGTACGGGTGGTGGTCTGGTTGAGGATCAGGCCGTGGTCGTCGAGGAAGAGCTGGCGGTGTTTTTTGGGGTCGATGAGGTCCATGGCAAGGCTCCCTGAAGTTTGCGTTGGCGCCGGGCAGCGGGTAAAATACTCGGAAGCGACAGGTCGGGCAATCGCCCAGGAGGTTGGCTATGAGCGAGCATGTGGTGGAACGCTATTTGTCGGGACAGGTGGCGCTGGTGACCGGGGCGGCGCAGGGCAATGGGCGGGCTATTGCCGCCGAGTTGGGGCGGCGCGGCGCCGAACTGGTGCTGGTCGATATCGATCCCCAAGGCGTGGAGGAAAGCGCTGAAGTACTGCGTCAGGAGGGTGTGCAAGCAATGACCATCGCTGCCGATTGCAGCAAGGTCGATGATATTCGGCGCGCGGTGGCAACGGCGACCAGATCCTGCGAGCGAATAGACATTCTGGTCAACAACGCGGGGATCATCCGGGTGTCGAGTTTTCCCGACGTCAGCGAGGCCGATTACGATGCGACGATGGGGCTCAATGCCCGCGGCGCGTATTTCTTTATGCAGGAGATTGTTGCGCAGATGCCGGACGGCGGGCGCATCGTCAATATTTCCTCGGGCGCCGGCGTCGACGGCAAGACGCTGTCGCCGCCCTATGCCGCGAGCAAGGCGGCGCTGATCACCATGACCAAGACCATCGCGCGGGTTTTGGGGCCGCGGCAGATCACGGTCAACGCGGTGGCACCGGGGATTATCGACACGCCTTTCCACGAGCAGCTCGATCAGAAGATCGGTATCGAGCAGTTGGGGCTGCAGCCGGGCGAGCTTATACAGCAGCGGGCGACGGACGTGCCGTTGGGGCGGATCGGCACATCGCAGGACGTGGCTGGGGTGGTGGCCTTTTTGACTTCGCCGGCAGCGGCCTATATCACCGGGGAGACGGTGATTCTGGCTGGCGGCTGGGTGATCGACTGAGGAGGCGTCTATGGAGCGGCTGCGGCTTGCCAAGGAGCAAAAGCAATTTTTCGCGACCTTCGGCTATCTGGCCTTGCCGGGGCTGGTCGCGGATGTCATCGACGAAATTACCGCGGCCTTCGAGCAGGTCTGGCGCGACCGGGGCCATGTACACGAGGGCGAGCAGCGGTCGATGATCGTGCCCTTTATCGACCAGCACGAGCGGCTCTGTCGGCTACTGGACGACCCGCGGATCGAGGGATTGGTCGGGAGTCTGCTGGGCGATGATTTCAACTACCTGGGCTCGGACGGGAATTTCTACGTTGGCGATACGCAGTGGCACTCGGACCGCTGGACGACAGAGTTGCGCTGGGTCAAGGTGGCGTTTTATCTCGATGCGGTGGGGCGCGACACGGGGTGCTTGCGGGTGATCCCGGGTAGCCATCGGCTGCAAGAGTCCTATGCGCAGAAGGTACAGGAAGAGATTGGCGCGTCTGCTGAGATGTGGGGTGTCGAGGGGGCAGGGGTGCCGGCGCTGGCGCTGGAGAGCGAGCCCGGCGACGTGGTGGTCTTCAACCATAATTTAAAGCATGCGGCGTTCGGCGGCGGGACCCGGCGGCGAATGTTTACGATCAATTGCTGCGAGCGTGGGGTCGGCGCGCAAATAGAGGCGGTGAAAGAGGCGATCAGCATTCACGCCAAATACGATATCGAGCAGATGTACAGCCAGACCATGGTGCAGACGGCGGGACCTGAGCGGATGGTGCACCTGGAGCAGGTGCTGGCGCATCAGGGGCACATGCCTGAGGAGCGGGCCAAATGGCGGGCGGAGCAGGCGGCGCGCCAAAATTAGCTCATAGTACGGTCTGACCTCACAGTGTGCCATGGCGGTCGGCTATGTGCTCAGCCCGGCTCAATGCCCGGCCTTTTCACTGGCGAGGATGCGGTCGATCACACCCTTGGTATTGCCGCACCAGCGCAGGACGATGACCAGGTCTTTTTGCGGTTCGACGAAGACAATATTGCCGCCCGCCCCTCGTGCGGCAAAGCTTTCGACACAGGCCAGGTCGGACATTGCGTGCTGGTGGTTGAGCCACCACAGCAGGCCGTATTCGGGGTTGAGGTCGCAGGGCTGCAGGGTGCGGCCTATCCAGGCTTCTGGTAGCAGTTGTCGGTCGCCCCAGTAGCCGCGGCGCGAGTAGAGCAGGCCGAAGCGGGCGTGGTCGTAGCTGTTGATCCAGATGCCGCCGCCCCAGTGTGCACCGCCGGATACCGCCTGGATTTTTTCGCCGTTTTCTTCGACCCACGATGTCTCGTAGCCGTGCCATTGCCAGGTGGCGGAGGCGCCGATGGGGTCCATGATGCGCGTCTTTAAGATTTCGGGCAGGGCTTTGTGGTACAGCCGCAACAGGGCCAGCGCGGCGCGGTTGACGCGGATGTCGTTGTATTCCCAGAAGGTGCCCGGCGTTTGCAAGGCGCGGTGTTCATCGACCAGGGCGGCCGATCCGCCGATGACACTGCCCTCCATGCCGGGGGCGGCAGAGCCGACTTTGCGGTCGCGGTCGATCCAGTCGGGGATGCCGAAGAGCTCGCCTTCCCACTCGCTGGTCAGTTGTAAGAGGTGACGCCAGGTGATTTGGGCGTTGTGGGCGGAGTCGAAGCCGCCGTCTTTAACGCTGTGGCCGACGGGCTCGTCGAGGTCGTTAAAGAGGCCGTCGTTGCAGGCTAGGCCGGCGACTGCCGAGATATAGCTCTTGCTGCAACTGAAAGTGACCTCAACGCTGTCGATGGGGCCGAAAGAGCCAACGAGATAGCCGTTTTTGACCACTAGGCCGGCAGCGGGGCTGCGGTCTTGGAGCGGGCCGAGCTGCCGGTCGTAGGGGTGGCGCTCGCCCTTGGGGACCATGTCGCGGAGGTCGCGCGAGGCGGTGATCTCCTGGGTGGCGGCGTAGGAAAAGGCGGCAGCGAGTTGTGCGGGATCAAAGCCGGCGGTGGCGGGGTCGAGGCTTTGCCAGTTGTCGGCGGCGGGAAAGTAGGCGGTCATTTAAGTTGCCCTCGCGAAGTATCAAGCATTGTTTAAACCAGACATGGTAGATAATACATTGATAAAAACCGGGCAACTACAAGGAAAAACGCGATGACGGAGACAGAATTGAGCCAGCTCTACGGTTGGGCGGAGATCGATCCGGCCCGGTCGGTGACCGCCGGCGAGACGAGCACCTGGAAAATTACCTATCACGCGGGGCGCTATGGCATTGATGACGGCGGGGTGATCAAAATCGCCTGGCGCGATGTCAGCGACTGGCAGGCACCGCAATTTGACGATCCGGCGGCGCCCGGCTACTCCACGGTATCGACGAGCGGGCCGGTGACTTTGCGCCCGGCGTTCGAGAAGCAGCGCTATATTCGGCCGTGGCGGCTGTGCGTGACCATCGACGTGCTCGACGACTCGCTTGCTGAGGGTGATACGGTGACTTTGACGTTGGGAGATACATCCGGGGGCAGTCCGGGTATTCGCGCGCAGACCTTTTGCAAGGATGCCTTTGAATTCCGGGTGGCGGTGGACTGGTGTGGGACCTGGGTCTACGAGCGGGTGCCCTCGCCGAGNGTGCCGATCGTCAGCGGTCCCGCCCATAAGTTGGTGGTGGTAGGGCCGTCGCAGACTGCGGTGGGCGAGGAGACNTGGGTGGGGGTGAAGGCTGAGGATATGTGGGGGAATCCGAGCCGGGGGTATGCGGGCGAGGTGGCGATTGACGCGGGCGGGCTCGAGGGCTTGCCGGCGTCGTATCGCTTTAGTGCGGCGGATAGGGGGGTGGTGCGGTTTGAGGGGGTTAAGGCGTCGGCGGAGGGTGCGTACAGGGTACAGGTTGAGGGAGACGGCATGCGCGCCGAGGGCAATCCGCTGGTGTGCATTGCCGAGTGGGGGCAGTACCGGCCCTTCTGGGGCGATTTGCACGGGCAGAGCGAGGAGACGGTGGGGACCAATCCGGTGTCTTCGTACTTTCGCTTCGCCCGCGAGGATGCNCTGGTCGATTTCGCCGGCCACCAGGGCAATGATTTTCAGATAACCGCAGAGATCTGGGCGGAGATCAAAGCTCAGGCCAACGCGCAGAACGACCCNGGGCGCTTTGTCGCCTATGTCGGCTGGGAGTGGTCGGGCAACACGCCGGTGGGCGGTGACCACAATGTCTACTATCCGGGCGANGACGGGCCGCTGCACCGCTCGAGCCACGTGTTGATCGGCGACAAGTCGGACGAAGACACCGATTGCTGGCACGTGACGGAATTGTACCAGGCCCTAGAGGACAAAGACGCGTTGCTGGTGCCGCACGTGGGGGGGCGCTACGCCAATTTGAATTGGCACGACCCGCGGCTGGAGGCGGTGGTCGAAGTCTATTCGGAGTGGGGGGAGTTCGAATGGTTTTTGCGCTGGGCGCTGGAACAGGGCTATAGGGTGGGTTTTACGGCGGGCAGCGACGACCACAAAGGGCGGCCGGGGGCCGCGTATCCGGGGAGCGGGTCATTTGGCGTNTACGGTGGGCTGACCTGCATCTGGGCCGAGGAATTGACGCGCGAGGGCTTGTGGCGGGCGCTGAAGGCGCGGCGCTGCTATGGCACTTCGGGGCAGCGGATCCGGTTGGAGGTNACGGCGGANGGGCAGCCGATGGGGGCAGAGCTGGTGGTAGCTGNGCCGCCAGAGATTGCGGTGAAGGTGTGGGGTACGGCGCCGATCGAGCGGGTGGATGTGTTTCGCGGATTGGAATGCGTTTATAGCTATCCGCAGACGGTTGAACGGNCCGAAAATAAGATTCGCGTGGCGTGGTCGGGGCAGCGGATTCGGGCGCGCAATCGCCTGGTGCGTTGGGACGGGGGCTTGGCTATAGACCGGGGCAAGATTGTGTCGGCAGAGGGTTATGCCTTTGATTCGGCTGCCGAGGGGATTGTCGAGCAGGGCGAGCAGGCAGTGGCGTGGAGGTCGGTGACGACGGGGGATGCCGACGGAGTAGTGCTGGAAATCGATGCGCCCGACGAAGCGGTGCTGCGCTTCGATACGCCGGTGGTGCAGCACGAGGTGTCGCTGGGCGAGATCGCCAAAGAACCGGTAGTGGTTGCGGCCGGGGGGATCGATATCCAGGTGATTTTCGAGCGCGAACCGGTGGGTGTTGGGCGCGAGGTCGAGTTTAGCTTTAGTGAGGATGCGCTGGCCCCGGGCTGCCATCCCTACTGGGTGCGGGTGGTGCAGACAGACGGGGCTAAGGCGTGGGCGAGTCCGATTTACACCACTATGCAATAGGGTAGGGAAATAGACGGTCGTGCAACGAGGTGTTCCGCCAGGACACCTCGTTTTTTATAAGCTCAACATCTCCATCGCCACTTCGTCNGGATAGCCGGGCCACAGATGCATNGCTTTTTCCACNGGNGANAAGACCACGGCGTAGTCGGTGTGAAAATCGCCCTCGCCGNGCTGGCAGATGGCACCTGCAGGATTGCGGTTGCGGAGAATGTCCTGGGGTGAGGTGCCTGCGGCGAGCAGGGCGCGGGCGTTTTCGAGTCGGCGGCGTCCGTTAGAGTCGGTGGGCTCGCTCTGGGTGGGGTTTTGCGCGGCGAAGTCCTCATCGAGGATGTGATTGGTGTGGGCGATCGGGTATTGCTCGGGGTCGAGGACGACCAGTCCGGCGCTGGTTTTTTCGATGAGTGCCAGCCCGCCGTCGGCATCGCCCATAATCAGACTGAAGCCGTAGGCATTGAGCGGCAGGGCGCGGATATGGGCGATGGCCTGGGAGACATCGGCGCAGGTGGGCAGGATCGAGTGCAGCGCGGTCAGCGAAAAAAGGCCCTCGTCGCGCAGCGGACCGGGGATGCCGGTCATGCCGATGCACAGGCCGCACTCGTTGCCGCCGGCCGTGGTCCAGATAGTGCCGGCGAAGTGGAGGTGGCGATGGGCATAGCCGCTGTCTGGGGCGGTGGTTTCGAGGAGGTTCATCCCCAACTCTTCTTTACCGATGTCGTCGGTTTTGCCGAGCAGCGGGCGGTTTTGGTCGTCGAGGGTGCCGACGACGGTGCACTGGGGAAGGTGGTTGCCGAGGCGGTGGTAGAAGGTCAGAGCGTCGTAGGCATCGGTATCCAGGGCGAGCCCTTCGGCTAGCCCCTTGCATTCGGCGACGGCATCGGGGTAGAGCTGGGTTTTTTCTTCGATCCAGTGGGTGATGAGCGGTCGGGTGTGGTCGAAGAGGTCAGGGCGTGAGGGCGCGTCGAATTGCTCTTGTAATTCGTCTAAGCGGCGTTCGATCCAGGGCAGGGCCAGCTCGCGGGCGGCTTCGCCCTGTTGCTGGCCGCGCTGGTGCGGGGTGCCGTGCGTTGCGATCCGTAGCATCATCAACCTAACTGGGTGGCGCGGCCCGAGGTATCGCGGTAGCGCTCGAGCTGGTCTTCGTCGAGTTCGACGCCGAGGCCGGGTCCGTCGGGGACGCGGGCGACTGAGGGCCCGAGTTGCAACGGCTCTTTGAGCAGGTCGGCCTGGTGGTAGAGCGGGCCGAGATAGTCGCCGGGGTAGCGCGCGTCGTCGAGGCTCGGCTCGGCGGCGGCGAGGTGGAGCATGGCGGCGGTGGCAATGCCGAGCTCGAGGTTGGAGCCCATCGAGCAGACCACGCCGGCGGCGCGGGCGACGTGGGCGATTTCACGGGTGGCGGCGATGCCGGCGTGTTTGCCGGGGTAGACGCTGAGGATATCGCAGGCACCCAGCTCGGTGAGCCGGCGGGCGTCCTGGAGGGTGAAGACACTCTCGTCGGCCATGATGGGGATGCGGGTATCCCCGCGCAGGCGGGCTAGGTCGCGAGGATCGGTGGTAGGCACCGGCTGCTCGGCGAAGAGCAGGTCGCCCATGTCCGCCAGACAGCGGCGGGCGGTGGCCAGATCCCAGCCCTGGTTGGCGTCGATGCCGATGGGAATGTCGGGGCCGGCGGCTTCGCGCACGGCGTGGACCCGGGCGATGTCGGTGGTGGGGTCGAGGCCGACTTTGACCTTGAGGCAGGTGGCGCCCCAGTCTAAGAAGCGCTGGGCCAGCGCGACGGCCTGGTCCACGGGGAAGGCGCCGACGACCATTTTCATCGGTAGCTCGTCTTTGACTTTACCCCCCAATAATTGATAGACAGGTTGGCCAGCGGCTTTGCCGGCAATATCCCACAGCGCCATTTCGACCGCGGCCTTGGCGAAGGGGTTATGGCGGATGGTGCCGTCTATGGTGCGGCGCAGCGCGGTGATGGCGATTGGATCCTGGCCGGTGATGGCGGGGCCGATTAGGCCCTCGATGGCGGCGACGCAGCCCGGGCTAGTCTCGCCGCTCCAGCGCGGCGACAGGGTGGCTTCGCCGAGGCCGACGAGCCCTGCATCGGTGTGGACGCGGACGACCACGTAGGGTGAGACCACGTGCTCGCCGCCGGCGGTTTTGGTGGTTAGGCCCTCTTTGAGCGGGACTTCGACGGGGATTGTTTCGACGCGGGTTATTTTCATTAGAATGTGCTGGCGGCGCTGGTCATCGAGCACCAGTGGGTGGTGAAGAGATAGTCGAGCAGTGCATCGCGGGCTATGGGTGTTTCGATGCGCTTGAGGGTTTGCGCGGCCTTGGCGCTGACGTAGCGATTGTCGCTGTCGAGCGCGGCGACGAGATCGTCGATGGCCGGCTCGGCTCGGCTGCCGAGGCGCAAGAGGGCCAGGGCGGCATTGCGGGAGATCCATTCGTCGGCATCGGCGAGACCGGGGGCGAGGGCTTCCGCCAGCGTCGGGTCATCGGCACCGACGGTGCCGAGGGCGTCGGTGGCGCTGCGGCGGACCGCTGCTGATGTGTCGGTGAGGAGGCCGGTCAGCGTTGGGATCGCGGCTCTGGCGCCGGGGCCGATATCGCCGAGGGCATCGGTGGCTTGGGCGCGCTTGGGCGCGTCGGCGCACGCTGCGACCAGCGCGGGTACGGCGGCCTCGCCCAAGGCGGTGAGGGCGTAGCCGGCATTGCGGCGAATGGCCGGGTCTGCGGCGGCGAGGAGGTCGATCAGCGCGGGGATGGCTTTGGCGTCGAGGCGGTAGGCGGTCTGCAGGGCGAGGCTTTCGCTTTTGCTGTGCAGGTCGTCGATGGCGCCGCCGTTGAGGGCCGGACCGCTTTTGCCGCGGTGCCAGTCCCACATGCTCTGCCACATTGCCTGCCGCGGATCGTCTTCTGCTGGCCAGTCGGCGCCGGCGGTGTCCCAACTGGGACCGTTGGGCTCCTGGAGGCGGGTGAAGAGGAATTTGACCATATAGCGCGGCCGCTCGGTCGAGTTGGGCATGGCGCGATGCCAGAGGTCGTAGTGGACCAGGACCACGGTGCCGGCCTCGCCCGTAAGCGGGACTTCGCCGGGCAGATCTTCAGCGGGATCACCATTGTGATAGTGGCTGCCGGGGATGATGCCGGTCGGACCAAGCTCGACGGGTGTGTCCTGGGGGTAGTAGAAGGCCATGCCCCAGCGAGTGCGGTGGTGGCGCTTGGACCAGGAGTCCTTGTGCATGTTCTGCCCCTCACTGCCCGGCGTGTTGAAGTGGCAGTGGCGGTGGGGGTGGAGGTAGTAGTTGGGGCCGAGGATGCTCTGCAGGGCGCCGTGTATTTGCGGGTCGTCGAAGACGCGCTGGATGGCCGGTACGCGCGGCAGCAGGTTATTGCCGGGGTTGCCCTCCTTTGCAAAGACTTCATCGAGCCGCTGGCGGACCTGGGTGTGGAAGTCTGGGGGCAGGTCGGTTTTAAAGCTGATATAGCCGTTGCGGATGTATTGCTGCATGCGCGCGTCGTCGAGCCGGCGGGCGGTGTGTGCCATGGTGTGTCTCCGATTCAGTCGGCGCGGAAGACGCCTTCTTTTTGTACGCGGTCGTGGATTTTGGCGAATTCAGTAGAGCCGTCGTCCTCCCAGATCTCCGAGCGGAAGCCTCGGTCAACGCCCTCCTGGTGGCCGGTGATGCTGGTGGGTGAAATATAGGACCGCCCGTAGTAGGTTTGGCCGCCGGGCATGTGCAGCACACCGACGTGGGTGGGCTGTTCGACGATGGCTTGCTCGGCCAGTCGCGCGAGGGCGTCTTCGTCGACGTCGAAGCCCAGGCCCGGTCCTGTGGGCACGGGCGAGGCGCCATCGACGACGGGGATTGTCGCGGTGGTGTAGTCTTCGGCGTACTGGTCGTCGAGGTTGATCGAGTGGGCGGTGTGGGTCGGTAGCACCGAGGCCACGTGCATGGCCATGGCCTTGCCGAGGGTGCCGCCCTCGAATTGCAGCAAGACCTGGACGTTGGCTTTGCCGCAGGCCCAGCCGGCGGCCATCGTATCTTCTAAAGAGCCGCCGATCATGTACATGTCGGCGAGGCCGTAGATCAACTCCTGGATGCCGCCTAGGGGCGTGCCGTGCATGATCAGTGGCAGGTCGGTCTGCTGGCGCAGGCGGCGCCAGCCGTCGATGTCTTGTTTGTGGAGCGGATCTTCGATATAACCGACGATGGGGTGGTTTTTTTCCAGTTCTTTGATGATGGGCAGCGCCGAGCCGAGGCTGCGATTGTGGTTGAAGTCGTAGTGGATGCGAAAGCTTGTGGGGGCCACTTCTTCGGCGAGGCGGGTCTGCTCGAAGACGTCGTGGTAGGCGCAGGTGTGGATTTTGTAGACGCGGTAGCCCTGTTCGGCGGCGCGCTGTATTTCGTCGCGGAATATTTCCGGCGAGCAGGGGCGGGTCCAGGCCGCTACCGGGATTGCGTTGCGCTTTTTCTGGCCAAGGAGCTTGTGGACGGGCAGGTCGAGGTGCTTGCCCATAAGGTCGTATAGGGCGCAGAGCAGGCCGGAGCCGCCCTCGCCGCGATTGTCGTTTACAAAGTCGAAGGGACTGCGGCCGACGAGGTGGTCTAGCGAATCTTTGGCGGGAATCGCATAGGGGCGGACGCGGGTGTCGCCGTAGCCGGTGAGGCCGGCATCGGTGGAGACTTTGTAAACTACGCGGGCGTCGATGCCGTAGAGATCGACGCGGCGGGTGGCGTAGCGGGGGGCTAGTTTGGGGGCGATGGGGATGATTTCAATGTTGGTGATTTTCATGGGGTGGGGCTCCTTGATGGGTGGGGGAGCGGGGCGTATACTTGCGGTTAGCTGCGGGTGTACGGGCTGCCCGAGGGTCGCTCTCCGGCAATGTTGCGCTATATGTCGGGGACTGTGGCCTACCCTTGATGGCGGTCAAGATATAGGTAGGAGGAAGGGCGCGCAAGATGGCTCAGATTAAAGGAATTATAAGAGATGGGGTTTCGGGTGAGCGGGTGGCGGCGAAGGTGCATGTTTTGGGGAGTGGGGGGCAGTTTTTGCATCCGGGTAACAGTCTGCTGAAAGTGGGGCCGGGGGCGCCGTTTTTTTATGCCGATGGGGCGTTTGAGGTGCAGACGCCACGGGGGGCGGTGGATATTGTGGTCGAGCGGGGGACGGAGTATGTGCCGTTGCGGCATACTTTGTATGCGCCGTCGGGAGGGGCTGTTGAGGTGGATTTGCTGTTGGAGCGGTGGGTGGATTTGCCGGAGCAGCGGTGGTATCCGGGCAATACGCATATCCATTACAATGAATCAGAGACCAGGCCGGAGGAGCGGCTGCGGCTGGATACGGAGGTTAACGACCTCAGTGTAACGGCGGTGAGCATTTTGCAGCGGGGGCAGATTCCGTATGCATCGAATGCATTTCCAGTCGGCTTTATGACCGATTTTTCGACGGACCACCGGCAGGTCGACTGTGGCGAAGAGACGCGACACAACGCGCACCACGGCGGCTATGGGCACGTGATGCTGCTCAACTTGCGCAATCTGGTCGAGCCGGTCAGCCGCGGCGATCTGGTCAGCGCCTTCGATCCGGACTATCCGCCGCTGTGCCACGCCTGCGACGACGCCCGGACGCAGGGTGGGATCGTGATCTGGTGCCACAATGGCAATGGACTCGAGGCCCCAGTGGCGGCGGGTCTGGGCAAATTGCACGCGTTTAATCTCTTCGATCCGTGTTGGAAGGATCTGGAATACGATTTATGGTACAAACTGCTCAACTGCGGGATCCGCCTGCCGGCCTCGACCGGGTCGGATTGGTACGTGTGCTCGAACAATCGGGTCTACGTGCAGACCGAGGGGCGTTTTACCTATAAGAGCTGGCTCGAGGGGCTGCAGGCGGGGCGGACTTTTATAACGAATGGGCCGGCGCTGTGGCTGGAGGTCGAGGGCGAAGGGCCGGGGGCGCAGATTGAGGGGCGCGAAAAGGTCGCGGTGGTGGTGAGGTGGCGGTCGCACTACGCGCTGGATCGGGTGGAGGTGGTGCGCGACGGGATGGTGGTGGGCGAGCGGGTGTTGGCGGGCGACGATCAGTGGGAAGGCGCATGGGCGGTTGATGTGGATATGGCAGGCGACGGCTGGGTGGCAGCGCGGGTTTTTGGGATGGCGCGGGACTCCTTCGGGCAGGCGGTCTACGCGCATGCGAGCCCGGTCTACCTGGGTGGGGGGATTCCGGCGCGGCAGGCGGGAGATGCGGCGGCGTTTTTCGCGTCCAGGATCGCCGCGGCCGGCGAGAAGATAGCGCGCTACGGGCGCTTTACTACAGATGCGCAGCGCGAGGAAGTGCTGCACTTATTCGAAGCAGGGCGCAAGATCTACGCCAAACTGGAGAAAGATTATGGCTGAAGAGCGGATGAAAATTCTGATTACCGGCGCTGCGGGTGCCGTGGGATCGCGGCTGATCCAGGGGATGGCGGGCCGTTACTTTTTGCGCGGGCTCGACCGCGAGCAGGTAGCGGGCGCCGACGAGGCGATTATCGGTGATGTCGGAGATGGCGATACCATGCTCAAGGCGACCGAGGGCATGGACGCGGCAATTCATCTGACGGGGGTCGACCACGAGTGGGAGGGGGTGTTGCAGACCAATCTGATCGGGACCTACAATCTGCTCGAAGCGTGCCGCGTTAACGGGGTCAAGCGCGTAGCCTACGCCAGCCGCGCCGGGGTCCATGGCCCGCAGCCCGACGAGATCACGCGCAATGTGCACATGACGCTGCAGCCGGTCGGGCTGTACACGGTGAGCAAAGTCTTCGGCGAAGCGCTGGGTTTTTCGTATGTGCAGCAGCACGGGTTGGAGTTTGTGGCGGTGCGGATCGGCAATTTTAACCGCAACCGCGACCAGCCTGAGCATCCGCACCAGTTGAGTCACGGCGATTGCGTGCGCGTCTTTGAGCGCGCGGTCATCCACCCGGGCGTGGAGTACGAGATCGTCTACGGCGTCTCCGACAGCACCTGGCCGCGTTACGATCTCGACCACGGGCGCCGGGTGATCGGCTACGACCCGCAGGACAAATCCGACTGGGAACCC
>PBOD01000066.1 GCA_002724215.1 Gemmatimonadota bacterium
CAGCGAGAGCAATAGTTCCCAGGGCGGGCGCTCGCGCTCGAGCAGGGCCTGCCAGTCTTGCAACTGGCTGCCGATATGGGCGGCGAAGAAGGTGCGGGGTAGCAAGCCGATAAAGGAAGACAACCAGATCCTGGCCGGGGTCAGGGGCAGGCGGGCACAGGCCAGGTTAGTCAGGGCGAAGGGCATGTGCGGTGCCAAGCGGAGCAGGGCGATTGCGGCGGGCAAAAACGATCCGGCGGTATCGACCAGGCGCTGGTAGGTGGTCCACCAGGTCGTTTTGCGTTGCAATAGCACTTCGAGAAAATTAGTGCTGAAGAGGCGTCCGAGGCTCAGGCCCAGGGCGGTGGCCCAGGCCAGCCCGCAAGCGGCGGCGATATAGGGCCAGGGGCCCGGTAGTAGATAGCCGCAGACCGCGCCGAGGAAAAAGGACGGCAGCAGGGCCAGGCCGACGGCGGTGCCGCCGATCAGGACCAATGCCAAAGTCAGGAAAGCGGGGAGGATATTTTCTACGAGATGGATATGGGCGGGGGCGGCCAGGCCGACCAGGGCCATGCCGGCCAGGGGACCGATGAGAACGAGGAGAGCGATGGCCAGAGCGGTAAATTGGCGGAGGGTGCTGGGGGGAGTGGGCATGGGATTTGTGGACATAGCGACACGTCTAATGAAAATATTGTATAGACAATGTAATCCAAAACCTGCAATTTTGCCTTTCGGCATGTTCATGCGTTGCCTTTACTTTAAGCCTCCGTAAAAATTGCAATGACAAATTCAGTTCACAGTGCCCAGCCCCAGNNCGATTCCCATAAGCCGAAATACCACTTCACCGCGCCTGAGGGCATTTGTCATCCTTCGGTAGCGAGCGGCTGGCCGAGGACCACGCGATTTTCCACGCCTTTTTCGACATTGAGGGCGGCATGCCCAACAACTCGGGCACGGCGCAGGGCAAGTCGGGGGTGCTGACTTGGAACCACATGACCGGCCACTTTATCAAGGGACGCATGGTNGGCCTGACGTCGAACGGGTGGTCGTGGGGCTCGCCGGCGGGTGTGCGGCTGGCGGTCAACGTGGTGATCTACGCGCTAACCCAGGAGGGCTCGCTGACCCAGCGCCTGATGCAGACGGTCAACGGACGCCCGCGATCGGCTCAATCATCGATCCATGCCTGCGGATCGGGTATTTCAACTCGCTGTCCGGATTGGATCGACTGCACCGCGCAGATACCCGGTAAGGTCATATGCGCCGCGAGGATCGGGCCGATCGGCGCGGTGGTGCCGTCGAGAATGGCCTGGACGAAATCGTCGATGATGCCAACAGCCGGTCCGGCATGGCCGCCCATATCCTCGACATAGTCTGGCAGCGGCGGATAGGTACAGGTTTCTTCGGCCATCTCGCGCGGCTCGTCCCCCAGGGACCAGTATCTCGCCACAAACCGCGCCTGCTTGCCCCGGGCGGTTTCGAAACTGCCCCTATCGCCGTAGAAGGACAGATAGTGACCGCCGGGGTGGGCGTTGCAGAAAGTATTCATCAGCTTGAACAGGCAGCCGTTTGCAGATCGCAGTACGGCCAGCTGCAGCCAAGCGCGGTCGGGTGTCGCGCCCGGCGGTTCGCGACCCGATACCTGCTGAGCCGTGACATCGACGAAGCGATCGCCCGTCATGTGCAGATAGGGGCCGAGACCGTGGGTGGGATAGAGCATTGGCGCCAGCGCGTGTCGCCAGGTGGGATCGCCCTCGGGTGTAAACCAGAGCTTTTCGGTGTGGTGCAGATACTCGGCCTCGCCGTAGAACAGAGAGCCGAGTCGGCCGGCTGAGAACAGGGACTGCGCTTTGCGCACGCTGGGCTCATAGGGCCAGTTTTCGGCCATCATGTAAACGCGGCCGCTTTCTTTGGCAGCGAGTGCGATATCCCGACATCCCTGCTCGGTCGTGGCCGCGGGCACCGCGCACAGCACGTGTTTGTCGGCGCGGAGCGCTGCGGCGGATTGTTCGGCGTGCAAGGGNGCTGGCGTGAACAGGGCCACGGCATCGATCTGCCGGTCGGCGAGCACCTGGTCCAGATGACTCCTTGTCGCGTCGATACCGGTTGCGGCCTGGCTNTGGGCGAGCGCGTTCGGGTCGGTATCGCAGAGACAGGCCACTCGACAGCTCGGATGATTCGCGAATCCGTTCATCCACGTCCGGCCGAACCTCAATCCCACTACGGCGACGCTAAGTTGATCCATATACTCTCGAGGTCCTTTCCCCTTGTATTCACCGCGAATCGGCGTACGACACGTCTACTGTATTGCAGCCTTGCAAGCCGGTTGGCANGATAACCGTTTCATCGTCTGGGCGGAAGTCGATCCATAGCTCTCCGTTGAGTCGGACCGCGCTTATTTTTTGTGCGGCTGAAGCGCGCAGGCGCAGGTGGATGGCGGCGTCGAAACCTTCGTCGGGAAGGTCGATCTCGACCTGGGCGCTTGCGGCCGTTGGCGCAATGGTATAGCTGATGTATCCCCAGCGCGTCGGCGCGCCCGTTACCGCAATGGTGTTGCCCTGCGCGAGCCAATGGCGCGGCGCGCCTTTGGCCAGCCAGAGCACCGGTGCGAACGGATCTTCGAAGACCAGCATCCACTTCGTCAGCGCGGGGATCGTGACCTGGGCCGGCGCGCAGTAGTTTGATGATGGTTTGGAGCGGTCGGCGTTGCCGTATTCGGTGGCGGTCCAGTTGCCCCGGGTGTAAATATGGGCCATGTGGCTGTAGTAGAAGAGCAGGAATTCTTTTATCAAATCGTGCTGCAAGAGGCCGTAGGCGTATTCGTAGCTGGTAAAGCCGTCCATGCTGCCCCTTCTTCCGGGTAGTCCCAACCAGCGGCCGCCGAATTTCGATTGGTAACGGATAATCGTTTCGACCATTGCCCGCGACAGGCATCCCGAGTGCAACATCTCGTTGTAGGTGCGGTTGATCTCGCCGGCGACCCATGAATTGGAGCGAAATTTTTCGGGCTTCATCTTGTTGTANGGCTCTGTTGCTCCTGCTAAACCGGGTAGATGGGGAAGGGCCTCACTCGTCAGTATCGATTTTTCAATCGAGGTATAGAGATCCGCCTTCAGGTCCGCAGATTCCTGTACCAANTTTTGGCCCTGCTCTAGGAGATCTTGTCGGCCCAGTTTTTTGCCGATGCTGTGCCAGGCGCCGCCCAGGTCGTGGAAGGCCCTGACGGCTTCGGTGCTATTGGAATAGTAGACCAAATTGTACATATGCGGATCCGGTCTGCCGCAGCTGTCGGCTTCGCACCAGCCNTTCAGCATGCCGTAGGCGGGATCGTCTGGCGGAAGCTCTTTCGCTGCNTGCCGCAAGCCGAGCAGNTAGTCCACCATAGTCCTGATTTTCTGGTGATATTTCAATAGCAGCNCATGGTCTTTGCTGAAGTGGTAATACTCGCTGATGGTCGCCAACTGCCGNCCGTACTCGCCGGTTTCAATGCCGCGATATTCCAGCGCGCCGTCGTCTTTGACGAAATAGGTCAGGTAATTCTCTATATATTTGCGCGCGACGTCGAATAACCCCCANCCGAGCATGGCGTTGACGCTGGTGTTGAAGGTGTCCTGGAAACCGTCGTGCTCAGGCCCGTTGTAATCCTTGGCGTACACTCCGTATTTGGGCCAGTCGTCGATGCGGGTGATCATTTCCCGCACCAGGCTGTGTTTGCACATGTCGGAGATCCAGTCGTCGGGGACTGCAATCTGCATCGTAGGCTCGAGCACGGCATGCCACTCNCGGGACAGTTCGAGCAGTTTGGTGTAAAATGCTCTGGGATCGGGTTGGCTGCGCGGCGGCAGCGGCGCATAGGTGTCGCAGTAGTGCGTCTCCAGTATGCCGCCGCCGCGAATTTTGNCGAGCCGATACCAGACGGGTTGTATCCACTGCGTCGGCGGTTCGGGATCCGCGAAAATAGTGAATTCCCATCCTTCGACCTCGTAATAGAGNATGGGGAGCCAACCGCCGACCAGGCCNTGGTATATGTCGCGCGGCGGCCTNACTTCNCCGCGTTCAGCGCGCCGCAGTTCCGGGGTCACGCCTCCAAAGTTGCAGATCGATGAAAAAACGTTATCGAGGATCGCGGGTTTGTCCATGCAGTGCCTGGTGCCGACAAAGGAGGCCACGTTCATCTGACCGAGTTTTTGCAAGGGCGGCAGGCAAGAGGCGACCAGATCATAGGTGGGGTCTTCTTCCCGCGCCAAGATATCATTGCCCAAGAGATCCTCGTCGACTTCCATGACNTCCTGCAATGTTCTGCCCAGATAGCAGGTCTCTTCCGGCACGCGCAGGGGTTCGAGTGTCTTCGGGAATTGCGCGATGATGCCCTCCGCATTGGCGTAGATTATCCAGCCGCCGCTATCGCCGTGGCTTTCAAGGACCGCCACGGCCTCACCATCGACTTCGATCGTCTGCATAAACGACCAAGCGTCTATCATATGATTGAGCTCGACGACGGTCGTTTGCTCTGCGCGGTCTGCGAGTGCGATCCGCTCAGTGCCGATTTCGACGATTTTGAACGGAAATCCACTATTTTGCATTGGATACCATTTTTCTATTTTCTACAACCGGCTTGGCCGGGATAAAATAAAATAAGAGATCGAAAAATAAAACAGCGTATCCCAGGAGAGATCATGAAAATCACNGACATTGAACTCATTTCTTTCGCAATCGCGAATAGTGGCAGCCGGACCAAGTGGGGCTACGGAGAGCCTGGACCGGAGCGAGAAGTGCCGCATTCCTTCCTGCGCATCGCCACCGACGACGGGCAGGAAGGCTACTCGGAGCAAGGTTGGCCCGGCTATTTTTACACGCCTCAGCAAGGCCAGGTTGATGAGCTCGTCAAGCCGTTGCTGATTGGTGAAGACCCGCTCGATAGGGAGAGGCTATGGCAGCTCATGTCGCGCCATCTCGGGTTTTCGGAGGGTTTGATAGGCCATATCGANTGTGCCCTATGGGATCTTGCGGGGCGGATGACCAACCTTTCCGTCTCCAGGCTGCTGGGCCGTGCCAGGGGCAAAATCAAGGCCTATGCCAGCACGGCACCCAACCTCGGGACTCCAGAGCAATACGCGCAACACGCACTGGATTGCAAGCAGGCTGGCTATACGGCGTACAAGGTACATGCCAATATTTATTGGGACCCGATCAGAAGAGAGGCCGCGCCCGGGCGTCCGGCTTTTCCCAAAGAGGATGTGGCGGTGTGCCGGGCGGTGCGCGAGGCGGTGGGGGACGAGATGGTCCTGATGCTCGATCCCTGGGGTATCTANACGCTCGAGGAGGCGGTCTGGGTCGGCCGGCAGATCGAAGCGCTGGACTACTACTTCCTGGAACACCCGATGCACGAGCGGTCCATCGAACCCTATCGCAAGCTGTGCAGCGAGTTGCAAATACCGGTATGTGGGCCCGAACTCGCTCCCGGCGGGGNGTTCAGTCGTGCCGAATGGGCGCTGCAGCGGGCGACGGATATCGGTCGCACGGACGTGAATTTCGGCGGCATCACGGGGGTGCGCAAAACAGTGGATATGTACGAAGCGCTNGGCATGAAGTGCGAGATTCACGTTGGCGGGTTCGGCAANGCCCAGATCCTCGCGGCAACAGATGGCGACCTATGCGAGTATTTCGAGCGTGGATTGCTGGAACTGGAGANGGTCGATACACCGNCACCGCCCTATCTGCAAGCGCCGTGCGATCCGATGGATGACGAGGGGAATGTGCTGCTGCCCGACGGCTCCGGCCTGGGATGCGAGTTCGACTGGGACTATATCAACGACCACCGGGTCGGGCGCTGACGACCGAAGGGCGCGGGGCAAATTCCGGAAACCTCCTTTAGTGCGCTACGTACGCTGCATAGAAACGCCCGNAGGGACCGACGGGCAGATCGATGGTGAACCGCTCGTGCACCGGTAAGGTATCGCGGCCGCGGGTGGCAAAAGGCCACGAGCAATGGTCAAAGGTGAACGGGACGGCTTCGTCGTCTACGGTGTTAACGGCCTGGGCTCGTGATCGCGAGCTACACATTGTTCTGAGCAGGGTCGAATTCTGGCAGGAATTCCCGTACCGCTGCGCAGGCTGCATCCGCCTCTGCATCGGTCAATGCCGTCTTGGGCGGGGCGACCCACTTTTCCATGAGGTCGAGCCGGCTCAGCACGGCCTTGCCGGTGGCGTGGAAGAACGGATTTAGCGGCTTGAAAGCTGCGGCGAAGGCATTCATGCGCCGCTGGGCCGCAAAGCTTGCGGCGTAGTCTCCCGCCCGCCAGGCGTTGTAAATCTGCACCGCCAGCTGCGGGGTGATATTGGGCAGGAGTCCGGTGGTGGCGCATACCCCGGCGTCGAGCATCTGTAGTAAGAAGGCTTCGCCGCCGACCACGATGCGAAAGTCACTATCGGGGCCGAGCGCGTCGAGGTAGGCGAGGGTATTGGCCGGGATCCCGGAGCTGTCCTTGGTGCCCTGCACGCCGACGTCCCGTAGGCGCGGGATGGTGGCCGGCTCCACCGCGACATTGGTCAATCCCGGGATATTGTAGAGCAGGACGGGCAAGGGCGAGATTTCGACCAGGTCGGCGAAGAAGCGTACCACTTCGTCCTGGCTCATCGGGAAGTAGAAGGGCGGGTTGACCAGCAGCCCGTCGGCGCCGAGGTCGGCGGCTTGCTGGGCCTGCTCATGGGTGCGTCGGACGTTGGGTTGACCGCAGCCGACGATGACCGGGGCCTGGCCGGACAGCTCCTCGACCACGGCGCGGATGGCGATTGGGTGCTGGTCGTCGTCGATACCGGCGAATTCGCCACTAGTGCCGACCACGACTACCCCCTGGCAGCCATTGTCGAGCAGTCGGCGGGCGCTGCGCCGCATGGCCTGCGGATCGACGGCGAATTTTTCGTCCAGTGCGGTCAACATGGCGGGGATAATGCCGCGTATGCGTTCCTGGAAGGGGGTCATCGGGTGCCTTTCTGTTTGTTTGCGTTGTCTCTTGTCGATCCCAGAACCCAATCGTTGCCCGACTGATCGCCCGCCACCGTCGTCCGGCACATGATGCGAGGCTGGTCTACCGGGTAGGGAAGCCCGCGGTGCAGCACGCAGCGATTGTCCCAGATCACTACGTCGCCCACGCGCCAGCGGTGCCGGTAGACCCGGTCGCCGCGGCAGGCCTCGGCGCAGAGAGATCGCAAGCGCGCGCGACCCTCTTCGAGTTCTGCGCCGGCGATGTGACTGGCGTGGCGACCGATGAAGAGATTCTTGCGTCCGGTGGCCGGGTGGGTGGCGACGATGGGATGCTCGACGGGCGGAATGGCATCTAGCTCTGTGGCGGACATAAGATCGAGGCCGCCGACCTGTCCCTGGCTGTAGCGGAAGCTATGCACCGCGACCTTGTCGGCGAGCCAGCGCTGCTGCTCCTCGTCGAGCGCCTCGTATGCGGCCCGCATGTCGGCGAATTCGGTCTCGCCCCCAGTGCTCGGCACGGCCTCGGCGCGGAGCAGAGAGGCCTTGGCGGGATTGCTTTTGAAAGAGCTGTCGCTATGCCAGATGCGGTTGCCCTTGTTGTGCAGAAAGCGCGCGCTGCCCACGGGGTCGGTGCGGCCGTCGGGGCCGACATTCGACGCCATGAAGATTTCGGGTTGGGCACCTTCGACCGCTGTTGTCTGCAGGCGCTCGAGAGAGCCGAAGCGGCGGCTGAAGGCGATGTGTGCCTCGTCGTCGAGGTGCTGGGCGGGAAAGATCAGCACCGCGTGCTCGTGCCAGGCCGCCTCCAACTTGGCGAAGGCGTCGGCAGTTAGGGAGCGCACATCGATATGGGTGACGATGGCGCCCAGGGTGGCGTGGGTCGGGCGGATGTCCATGTCTGTGTCTTGCCGTTGGCTCTTTGCTAAGAAATGGCGCTCATAGTTCGCTCTCGGGCCATGCGAATGGGCGCCGGCCGTCGTGACTATAGGTAAAGAGCGCCGTCCGCCGCGGCGACTCGGCCTCCCAGCGGTACGCCCCGTGTCCGACGGTCCCGCCCAGAAAGAAGAGCACGGAACCGGCACGCATGGGAATGTGCCGGATCGGCGCGCGCTCGTTGCAGGTCCGCACCGAGTGCGGCATGGGGTAGCACGATTTGTGGCTGCCGGGAATGACGACAAATCCGCCGTCGCCGGGTTCGACATCGTTGAGCTGCCAGGCGACGTTGATACCCGACTTGGTATGCACGCGCCCGTTGACGATCGCGTAGTGCTTGCCGATGCAGGTCGGATTGGCGTTGCCCGAGTGTAGCATCTGCCCGCTCGAGCCCTGAACGTGGCACAGGGCAGTGTTTTGCGTCACCTTGTAGCCTGGTCCGATCATCCAGTTCAGGCGTTGAATCACGGCCGGATGCGCCATCATTTTGAGGAAGGGCTCGTTGTGCGGAGCCGGGAGTTGGAATAGGTCCTTGAGATCGGGACGGCCCGTGCCCGAGATCGTCGGTGCGCCGGGGATCTCGGCCAGCGTCACGTCTCCGTCGAGCTGGTCGCCTGCGCCACGGTAGATCATGCGCTCGAGATTGGCGTCGATGCCGGCTACAGCCGCGTCGATCCACTCGTCGTCCATGACGCCCTCGACCAGCAGATAGCCGTTGGTATCGAACGCCCAGCGCTCAGCGCTGTCGTCCCGGTATCCAAGCTCTAGGGCGGAGGTGGCCCGCTGCGCCACCGCGGCGGAAGAGGCGAGCCAGGTGGTAGCGCCGTCCGACAGGACCAGGCGATTTGAGTCGCTGCCCGTCAGTAGGGTTTGTTCGGCCTCGCCCAACTCCTGTGCCCATGCCGGCAGAGGCTGTGCGTCCTGTTGGTCGGAAGGCACCTGGGGCCGAGCGGTGCGCGAGATAAAATTGAGCACGAGCAGTTCGCCGCCGTCGCCCTGCGGGCAGATGCCGTGCAGTGTGCTGGCGGCGCACAGCAGCACGTCGCCAGCCTTAAGTGCTGGGCGCTCGGCGAAGCGGCTGGAGGAAGGAAGTGGCGGGGCGGGTAGCCCGCTCTTGTGCGAGGCGGGCACAACCACCAGCGGGCATGTGCCATCGGCGGAGTCGGTGAGGGCGATGGCAACCACCAGCCCCTGGCACTGGCGGATGCGGACTTCCTCCCAGGCGCCGCCGGCCCGCGAGAGCGAAGCGCCGTCGGCGTTGTGGCCATTCCATCCCGTTATGTTGATGTAGCCCCGGTCCAGTGTGTGTACTCCGCCTGCCAGGGGCAGCGAGGCTTCGTCGTACTCTTCCGCGGCGGCGAAAGGGACGTGCTTTGTTGGGCCGTCCTGGCGAAAGCCATCGCCGCACAGCGCGCGCACGTAGCGTCCGACGGTGCCATCTTCGCTGCAGAGATCGCCTAGGTCGTCGCTGTTGCATGCGGACAGCTCGGCCTGGCCGAGGACCTGCGGCAGCACGACGAATCCGAGCCCGTCGAAGGTGAATTCTTGCACGGTAGTAAAGATGGACGGCTCGTGTGCGTGCGTCGCCTCGTTCCAGTGGCGCACGGTATAGGTGTCGTTGCCCATGATCAGACCTCGATAGTTTGTGGGGAGTGGTACCTCAACACGGTGGCTTCCTTTGATAATGTTCGCGTCATCTAGACGGGTAGTGTAATGAATAAAACAACTGCTGTCGCGACGCAATACGGTACGCTGTCTGACGGGAGAGGACCGCGCGCGATTTGCCGGTGGATTCGCACATCAGGCGGGCCACGCCACTCGCATGACCGTCTGCCGCTGCTCGTCTACGCCCGCAGCGAGCCGGCGCGGATTAGTGCTTAGCTCTATCGGGGCGGAGGTCGCGATTGGTTGCCCCTGCAAATGCTCCGCACCCATGCGCCGATGCTAGTCGAGCGCCAGGGTCGCCAATGGTACTTCGACGCCTACATTCTCCCCGTAAAAAAGGGGAGGCGCTACGGCCTCTAGGTGCTGAGTTGGGATACACGCGAAAAATATCTGGCGGGATTTACCTGGTACTTTATTAGCTACTGACTCGCCAACTGCTGCGTCCAGCGCCCGGCGTGCTGGACGTGCTACCATTGCTTGATTGGCAGTTTTTTTCTGCTGGGTTTTGTTAACATCTGCGTCAATTTCTCTTTTTCTAATTTTCGCACCAATCCCTGCATTTTAAAGCTCCAATGACTGGTTAAGTACAAAAATCCGCTGGTACCATCTTGGGGTTGAAAATCGGGCAGTTTCTTGTCCTGCAACTTGCCAAGAACGCGTATCATATCTTGGGTTCCCTCTTTAATCAACTTCATATTGATGCGATTTGCAGTGTCATCACCAAGAATAGAAACTCGCCCTTGGGTCAAAATTTCGCCCCCATCTATTTTGTTACTCAATTGGTGAATTGTATATCCTATATTTTCTGGATCGCTGTTCAGCAATGCCCATTCAGTGCAGTATGACCCTCTGTAATAAGGGGAAAGTCCACCGTGTAAATTTAATACTAACGGCACATTTTCGATCACCTTTGTCTTTACTAAAGACGTTCCATAAACGAGGATAATGTCTGGTTTGAGTTCCCTTATTTTCTCGACAACGGAATCCTCATTGATATCATATGTTTCATATATCGCCAATGCATTATTGATACTCTTCCAGGTATCAGCAAAGTACATATCGCAATCTCTTCTAAATCGCCTTCGCGTTTTAAGTCTGTATATCAATATGTTTATAGTATTCCATATTCCTTTCTCAAGTATTTTATTAGCAATCCTGTTTATTGGCGTTGTCTCTCTGATCACAAGGTCGATATGATATTTTTTCGACACTTCATTGACAAAATGGTTCAAATAAGGAGGAGATCCTATAAGACATGCGATTTTCATTGAAGTATTTCCTTTAACATCGTCTTCAACTGAAACGAAGATCGCAATTTATCGATCTTAAATTTGCCATTACTGGCGATCGGGTTAAAACGCCGCAATTCCATATTGTATTTATTGCCAAGAGGCAAAGAGTTCTTTTTCTGTATTGTGGTAATTCCAAGTTTAAAGCCAAATTCTTTTGCCGTATCCACTACTTGACGCGAATGGCTTCCATAAGGGTAGGAAATAAAATCCGGCGCCTTGCCAATTATTTCGGTTAGTATGCTCTGGGAAGTTTCAATTTCCGCTTTGGTTTTCTCTGCGGGCAAATTTCCTAAAACCTCATGGCTATGGGTGTGATTTCCTATAATCACAAACGGATCCAGTGCAAATTCCTTCAATTCTGCGGGCGTCAAAAATCGGTCTTCGTCGCCATGAGGTTGCAGCGCTTTACTGCCAAACTCCTTCGTTATATAGTCTTTTATTTTTGCGACAGGAACTGGATTGAGACTAACAATCTCTTTGTGAATTTCATCATCAGGCGAATTTCTCTTCTTTCTCTCAAAATGAATCACATCAGACCAGATTTTTTCATTTTCCATCATTAAACCCGTGGTAACAAAAAATACGGCTGGAGTTCTATACTTATGTAGTACCTCTTGTATCCATGTATTGTTGAAATAGCCATCATCGAATGTCAACATCCCGTATTTCACATCGTGTTTTATAATTCCGTCGATGATATCTGCAGGACCAATAAACTCATATCCTAAGTTCAAAAAAGAATCAATAAATTTTTCAAACAGGCTGATTGTAAGTCCTTCTTGGGGAAATATACTTTCGGTCAATTTTTCATTGTGACTTACTCCATGAAACAAAAATGTTGACAGCCCATTGTGCTCGCCAAAAAGATCGACATATAAATTTGCAGCGGCACTATCAATTGAATTTAAGATAGATTTAGAATTCACGAGGGTTGATACTCACTGGGGGTCACACAATTAACCGATGTATGGGAAGCACGCATACCCTTTTAGGGATATCGGGTACCGGTCACTGCGGCGGCGGAGGAAGGGATCTCCCGCTCCCTCCTCGACAAACCAGACTACCAGTCTTTTGGCGAAAATGACTCGGCTCAGATCGATCACGAACTACCACTGCGACGACAGGTCGCTGTCGCCCTTAGGAGCAGCGGGTTGCCATGGTCGTCAAGTCGCCGTCGAGGACATTGACGACATCCGCGGCATTCTGGGCCTGTAGCTCCACGGCTGCCAACAATAAGAGAACCGTCCCAACAAGGACTATCCGCGCGGCATTTCCGAATTCCGTCATGAGAATACCTCAAGTACCTTCCATGCGTATTTTTCCGCATTTTAGGCGAGTTTGAATGGCCAGGTGGCAGCTAATATAGAGAAATTACGGCAGACGGGTGCTAAAAATATGGCCACCGTCAATGCCGACAAACGGTCTGCCGCTCCGAATTTTCTCAAGCTGACCTGGTGTGGGTCTACTGCAGGTNGCTGATGGCGGTTGCGGTGCNGCCCTGGGGGTTGCNGNNCTTCCNCATCGGNACGNGGACTTNGCACACGCGACTCNGGGCGGGGCCCGTGTCTCAACTCTACTCGTAAAACCAACCGGGCTGGATGCGGGCGATATGCAGCCCGTCCAAAGCGTGGTAGCTCACCAGGGCGAGGTCACCCAGGTGGANGACGCTGGGGTAGCCGAAATCTCCATAAGGGGCGCCGGCAATGATTCGCTCGTTTTCCCACGTTTCCCCTTCATCGCGGCTGATGATGGAAGTAAGCGGCGTGCGGATATANTGCTTGTTGCCAGTGCCCCTGTTGAAGACGCGAGGCATCTCCCCGGCCTCCTGCCCGCCGTTGCCGGTAGAGCGCACCAGGAGTAGATCGCCGGTTGCCGGGATCCGACTGACGTGGAGGGCAGAACTGTTCATGGGAAGCTTTAATTCCTCGACAATCTTGCCTTGCGACCAGGTCTGGCCCCGATCCTCTGAGTCGGCCCGCCCGACATACCCGCTATAAGTACGGAATAGCATCAGCACTCGCCCGTCTCTCAACTCNACGAGGTGGGGCTCCTGGGATTCTATGCCCTGTTNCAGCATATTGACGTCGTTGTCGCTGCGATGCCAGGTATGGCCATCGTCATCGGAATACCAGGTCGCACTGACGAAACCGCGGTGATCGTTGTCNAGTCCCATATCGACTCTCAACTCGGCCGGAGCGAGGATGCGATCGCTGGAAAGGCGCAGCAGCTTATCGTTGTGGGTCTGGCAGATCTGCTCTCTGCTNGGCGTCAGTACTTTGGGATNGCTCNAGGTNTCGCCTTCATCATCCGAGNANCGGTAATAGGAATGCCCCCCAGGGGTCGCGACCACCGACGCTCCAGATNTAGGCCATCATCAGTTGGCCGTTCTTGCGGCGCAAGAAACTGGGCACTCCTACCGATTCGCCGATGGGAGATGAAAATCGTGCATCGGGTCCTGCAAGCAGCGGTCGTGGCTCGCTCCAGGTCTGCCCGCGATCGCTGGAAGAACAGGCATAGATGCCGGATGGTCCATCGGGCAGATCGGCAAAGGCATACAATAGCCGCCCGTCCCGAAGCTCGACGATATCGCCGTTCATCCCCCTGGTGAATAGCGGCGGCTCGACTTCATACACGTGGACATCACTGAACATGATTTTAACCCTCGACGGGCCACGCCTGCTTGGGGACCGGTCTGAGCGCGAATTTCTCCCAGTAGTACTGGTACNTGTCCGATTTCCAGTCCGCGTAGACCTCTTCCCACGAAAGGCGGTACTGGTGCGGTTCGAGCATCTTGTCCATGACGGGATCCGAGGCACTCTGGTAGCGATAATCGACGGATAGCCGNAGGCGGTCACCCGAAAGGTTGGGCAGCCCCTGGTGTACGGTGTGGCTGTGGAAGAACAACACGTCCCCGAGGGCGAAGGGGCTCGAAACCCANTCTCCCGCGACGCCTTCGGTGTGGGTGCGCAAGCCCCCGGCGCCGAGGGCCTGCGATACCGGCAGCACGCCGATCTTGTGCGAGCCCGCCAGCAGGCTCAGGCCCCCGAGCNTATGCGGGCAATCGCCCAGGGGGAGCCATGCGGTCCAGACATCCGGCGTGCCCTGGACGTGTACGTAATCCTGGTGCGGTGGCGTGGTGTAGTCGAGGCTGGTGGGGAAGATGAAGCGCGCGATATNGCTGGGCTGCAACAAGACGTCCGGTCCCAGGAGCGCTCTGGTGATGCGGAAAAGGGCGTCGTNGTGGGCCAGGGTGTGGAACGATTCGAGTTTCTGGACCCTGTCGTAAACGGGCTTGTGCTCATCGGTGCCCGCTATGCACGCAGGGTGGCTCGTTTTGGCTGCGGAGGGATCGGTGCCGGCGTCGATCCAGCCGACCTCTTGCAAGGTGGNGGCGATGTCGTGCCGGGCTTNGAGGATGGGCNCCCCATCGANGAAGTCTCGCAGGAACAGGTAGCCGTCGCGATCCGCGCGGCTGCGCAACNCGTCGTCATCGGCTAGAATGTCGTTGGACTCGACAAAAGGCGTCATAGCGATACCTCCCAGAATGCAATCTAACGCGTCCGCGGCGACGGGCAAAACGCATGATTGCCCTGCGCAGGGTAACCATGCGTTTTGCCCGATGGCTCCAATCGCAGCCGATCCAGGAGACAATACTAGGGCTATGCCATGCAAACGGCAATACACAGATGCAANCGGGAGAATGTGTCTGCAATTCGCGTCTAGAACTGGCCGGATCTNCTGTGCCAGGGGTGAAGATTCGCCCCTATTTTTTATTTAGATCGCCCAATCCTTCCACATATGGGCTGGATCCGGCGGCTCGTCTTCGCGAAATTTTCGCGTATCGGAGTGGAACTGCTCCTGGCATTGTGTCGACTCATTCCAACTACCCAGCGTATGACCGTTGTAGCATGTCCGCGTTTGCGCGGGGGCCGAGTATTTTTGGAAGTCGCAGACCAGCATCAAGCGGATGTGCTGGCGCAGGCGGTTGGGGCTGGCGGAGTGGGCGAGGCGGTGATGCCAGAAGNACGCGTCCCCGGCCCGGTCATCAAACTCCATTNGCTGCCCCGTTGCGGCGATGGCAACCAGTGTCTGCTTTACGGTCTGGGAGCTCATGTAGCCCCCTGGGCCAAGCGTGCTAAAGTGGGTGGTTTCCTTGGGAAAATTGCCCTGGGAAGTAGTAAAAAGCGGAAAGAGCTTGTGGTGGCTGGTGGGCCAGAGCGTGAAGCAGCCGCCGGTGGGCGGGCAAGCCTCGAGTAGCACCATCGCGTCTCCCTGACGGTCTTGCGCCGGCGCTGTTTGATTATTGCTCATAGATGTACCTCTTGGCGATCCCAGNGATGGCTACCTACAACCTGGAGCCTTTTGCGACGAGACCGGTCCGGTTGCGGCCTGTACGGGGATATGGAGCCAAATCGTATGCCTTTCGCACTGTCGCTGAGGGCTAAACGACACTTCAGGTTCCGTCGGAACCGGGTTTTATTGGCCGGTTGCTGCCGGAGGCCGATTCGCCGCCATCGGCTACCAGGCAGGAGCCGGTTATGTACGAAGCGTCATCCGACGCCAGGAATAGGGCACACGCCGCAATCTCCCGCGGCTCCGCCGGGCGCTTTAGCATCGTGGGTCGCCCCACCTCCTCCGCAAATGCCTCAAGCGCCATCCCGGCCGCTTGGGCGCGGCGTTTGTGGAAGGGGGTCAGGGTCGGACCNGGGCACAGCGCGTTGACGCGGATNCCCTGGTCGGCGTGATCGCGTGCCATGGCTCTCGTCAGCCCGGTCACGGCCGCTTTGGTGGTGTCGTATTGCGCCGCATTGGCGCTGGCGATGAAGGCGCTGTTGGAGGCGATATTGACGATGCTGCCGGCGCCCTGGTGTCGCATCAACGGGATGGCCGCTTTAGCGCAGAAGGCATAGCCCTTGACGTTGACGCCCCAGATC
This sequence comes from Gemmatimonadota bacterium, assembly GCA_002724215.1. Taxonomy (GTDB): domain Bacteria; phylum Latescibacterota; class UBA2968; order UBA8231; family UBA8231. The sequence continues at coordinate 15,786 of PBOD01000066.1, forward strand.
TGGTCCCAGCTCTCTTCGCTCGCCTGCGTGACGTCTTGGTAGAGGCGGATGCCGGCGTTGTTTACGAGGATGTCGAGTCGGCCGAAGTGCGCTGCAGTGCGCTCGATAAAAGCGGCGGCCTCGGCNTCGCGCTCGACCCGGGTCGGCACGAAGAGCGCTCCTGCNTCTTGCGCGACCGTGGCGCCGCAGCCGCCGTCTAGATCGGCAAAGCCGACGCTGGCTCCTTCTTCTGCAAAGAGCTTTACAATCGCTTCGCCAATGCCCGCAGCGCCGCCGGTTACCGCCGCGACGCGGCCGTCGAGCCTACCCATGATTGATGCGCTCGGCGTCCTCGGTCGGGAAGTCTGCCGGCATGCAGATCTCGATCACCTCGAAGTCGTCGGAAAACTCGAGTACTTCGTGTTTGATATGTGGAGGCTGGCACCAGCTGTCGCCGGCTTCGAACTGCACCTCGCCGATGTCTTCGAATTCTACTCTCGTCCAGCCGCGCAGCACGTAGTTCATCTGGAATTCGAGATCGTGGGTGTGGTAGCCCCCGGGGCCGGGGCAGGATTCGGTGGCGCGGATGACGTGCGCCAGTACCTTGCGGTTGGTGGCATCGACGACGCCGAGGTCGCGGTATTCGAAGTACGTCCTGAGTCCGGTTTTCCATTGCGCCGATTTGTGAAACGATGTTGTCGTCATAGTTGGTGCTCCANTGTTAGAGGTTTTTGCAAAGAGGCGTACCTGGNAGTCGATGACAGGCGANAGGTATCTGGTTGCAATGNGCTCTGCGCGGCGCAGATACCTGCAACTATCTGCGTGCAGGGCAATAAAGGCCCTTTTCTCCCTATGGGTCAAGCCGCTTCGGAATGGCACAAGGGGTCGACAATCGAATTGCGACTTGAGTGCATGGGCCGAATCGCCGGTCGCACCNTATAGCACAATTTTGGTGGCGGCGTTAGTTGCCTGGGCTGCAAGGCTGTGGGTTGCCGTCGAATTGCGACCAGATCTGTCGGGCGGTGCGCAGACCGATTTAGCTGCTGACAACGGGAATGTCCCGCATCGCTCATCGATGTTGCCCCTTGCCGCGTTTTGGCTCGACCGGGTGGGTTGTATCTTGTGTGGCCAATGTCGCTTTCGTACTATATCGCGCTCGTTTTTGACAAGATCGACACTTCCTCTGCCGCTGAGGATCGACTGATTTGCCGCTTGTGCCAGATCCGGCGCGCGGAGAGGCGGTATCCCACGCCATTTTTAGCACTGCTCTGGGGAGGCCATGCGCGAAAAACCCTATAGGCTCATCTTCAACAACGACGGCGGTACGCTCTTTCGTCCTTTTGCGCCCGCTGCAGTCGAGCCCTTTACCACCGAGGGTTTCGTCGAAGCCACGCTGGGCTATCTCGAACACACCCAGGTCGATGCTTTCTCGTGGACGCTCGGCACCGATATCTGGCCGATGCCCGATATCCAGGGCGCGGGGCGCGCCACCAATTTCTACTGTCACCGCACCGATGTTGGCGAGCGTTTCTACGAACACCGGGGTCCCTTCCACGCCCGCAGTTGGCAGGTGATGGCGGGTCGCGTCAAGGCGATGATCGATAGGGGNGACGATCCGCCGCGAGTTCTCGCCGCTGCCGCCCACCAGCGCGGGCTCGACTTCTTGCTTTCGTTTCGGATGAACGACGCCCATGACGGGCGCATCATCGAGCGCAACCGCGAGTCGCTCTTTGGCGCGAAACCTCCGTTGAGCTATCCCGTGTTTGAGAACGGGAAGTTCAACGAGCGAAATATCCGCGGTCATATCTGCCGGATGAAACTCGATCATCCCGAGTGGCTGATCGGCGAGCACGACGCCCTCACGCGCATCTGCGCGATCGCCTTTGACTACGCCCACCAGCCCGTGCGCGACTTCCGCCTCGCCCTGATCGAAGAGGCCATCGCACAATACGATATCGACGGCGTCGAGCTCGACTTTCTGCGCCATCCCCTCGTCTTCAAGCCGGGCGCAGAACGCACCCACGCCCATCTGATGACCGAATTCATCGGCCGCGTGCGCAATGCCCTCGACCGCGCTGGGCAAGAGCGCGGCAAGCGGCTCTCTCTNGCCGTGCGCACCCTCGTNCCGCTCGCCGCCGCCCGGCGCATCGGTCTCGATGTCGACGACTGGTTACGGGCAGGCTATATCGACCAGTGGATCGGCGGCATCGTCGATCGCAATCGCCTCGAGTTGCGCGAAGCCGTCGAGCTGGGGCAGCGCCACAACTGCGCCGTTTATGCGTCTTTTAAAACCGACGGCATCCTCGGGCGCGGACATCATTCCGCGGAGGCCTTCCGCGCGATTGCCGCCAATCACTACCGGGCCGGTGTCCAGGGCATCTACGTGTTCAATATGACCGCCTACCGCTACCGCTGGCTGGCGGGCCAGACGCCGCCGGCGGGACTGGGCGCGAACTACGACTTTCGGCCACTATGCGAAATAGGCTGCTTCGACGACATCCGGCACGGCGACAAACACTATATCTTCGACAACAAGGGATCGGGCCACCGCACGGACATCGAGACCTTTGCCGAATGGTCCGGCCAGATGCAAGATCGCCTATTGATCTCGGAATGGGGTACNGCGCTCGACAAACCCGTCCTCCCCAGTNTAGTGCAGCAGGGCGAATCTATCACGACCATGCTCCGCATCGCCGACGATCCGCGCGAAGCGGNGGCCGCGGGGCTGCACATGAATGCGACACTCCGTCTGATGGCCACCGATATGACCGGGGGTTCGCACGTGCTGGCCATGGNCTGGAATGGCAGCGGGCTTGGTGTGCAGACCCTTGCGGGCGAGCGGAGTTATACCATCGATTGGCCGATTCCGTCTGCCGTCATCAAGTGCGGCGACAACGCGCTGACGCTGAGCGTAGAGGCTGCTGACCCCGACGTAGTCTCAGAAATTCGCATTGATGATGTCGAGGTGATCGTTAACTACGATTGAAGCGCGACAAGTAGTNGCCGACCTGGAGAAAAAATCAGATGATTACAGAGCGTCCCAGACCACGCCGCGCGCGACTTGCCACCACGGCCTGGTTATTCCTTCTTTATTTNGTTATGACAAATGAAACTACCACAGCCGAAACGCTCTATGAAGGCCTACCCACCGGCCCGGGCCTCATCCGCGAGGACCGGGACGGCACGGTCTACGCCGCCGTCATCGGTGCAGCCGATGGCATCGTCCTCCGCTATGCNGACGGCGACTGGGAAATCTGGCACAAAGGCCCGATCCAGGGGCTGCAAGTCGCCCCCGACGGCGATCTCTGGATCGCCCAGGGCAACGAGATNGTCCGCNATCCCTCGGGTCGCGATCCCNTAATACGCACCCCGTCCTTTATGCCCGAGGAGNNGCCGGGACCACTGCTGGCAACGCGCGAGGGNGATATATGGTGTGCCGGCTGCNCGCAGATGAGACGCGGCGACGCGCTCTTCGCAGCAGTGCCCCTTGCGCCGTCCGGCTGGTCTATCACGCCGTGCTGTGAAGATTCCTTCGGCAATGTCTGGGCCATCGCCGACGATGGGCAGCGCCAGGACCTGNCCGTGGTTAATCGGCAGTATCCGCACGCCTGGCGCCTCATCGACCTGCCCGCCGAATATTGCGCCAGCCCGTGGGCGGGCGCGATGGTCGACGACTCCGGTTTCGTCTGGGTCGGTATGCCCGGGGCCGCACTGCGGGTCGATCCTCGTGCAGCGAGCGGACANCGGCTTTTTGCCAGTCCGGTCGACGTGCGCGTCACCGCTATTGCTCGCAGCGCAAGCCGNCAGGTAGTGCTCGGTTTTGCCGATGGCAGCGTACGCGAGTTGATTGCCGCGGTCGATCAGGAGCCGCAATGGCGCACTATNCTTCCCTCCGGCGCCGGTCCCGTACAGGCCCTGCTGCACGATCGCGCCGGCGACCTCTGGGTTATGGCTGCCGGTACAATCGCGCGCATCCCCGCTCTGCGCGCCCCTTGGCACGCCGATTGGGACGAGCAACCGCGGATGCCGGCGGGCAACCACGACCATATCTTCGCGCGNATTGGCGATCGGCTCTACACCNCCGGGGGCAAGACCTTTTTCGGCTGGCCGGCCGANGAGTGGGTCAACCTCGATCACGTGTGGTCATATGATATCAATGACGGCACCTGGCGCGTCGAGCCGCCGATGCTCGAACCCGGCAAGGCCTATTCGGGCATCGGCGCTCTCACCGGCGAGCTGTGGTTATTGGGGGGTAATTTTCGCGATGAAGAGGCCAAATGGGGCACCGGCAAGACGGCGACGGTCGAAATCTACGATCCGCAAAGCCGCCGCCTCCGTTTCGGTCCCCGGCTGCCCCGGCCCGCCGACCAGATNGTCGCCCTCACCGTCGGCGAACGCCTCTATGCCATCGGCGGTGCTGACGACGAAGGCCCGGCGCCCGATGTNCTCAGTATCGCCTCCGGCGAGACGGCGTGGCGCCGCCATATGCCGGCGCCCGGCCCCATCATGCAGGCCAGCGGTTGCGTGCTCGACTCCAAGATCTACATCGCNGCCGGCCCAGCGGCAGAGTGCCCGGGNTTGTTTGTATACGATCCCNGNCAGGACCGCTGGGACCAGATNACAACCCCGGCNCCACANGCCCCACAGGCCCCGATGTGNACCGCCTTTGCCGGCAAGGTCTGGGTCATGGGCGGCCGCGGCAAAGGCGGCGGCCAAACCGCNACTTATGCTTATTCGCCCGACAGCGGCGAGTGGCAGCGGGGGCCCGATATTCCGCTGCCGGTCAGTTGGGCGGCGGCGGCCGATGTCAACGGNCGGTTNCTNATNGCNGGTGGCGCNTACGAAGACGGTAAAGTCGGCAANTTTTTCAANACCGACCGCGTATTCCTGCTGCGCAGCGACCGCTGAGNTCTGCCCGGAGCGGGAAGGCTGATACAGCGTTAATNCNGCCCGGTGCTTGCCCGATNTTCAGACCCGCCCTATGTTATATCTAACATATTGTTCTATAAAAAATTAGACAAAGTCTTTATCGGCCAGACGAAACGCTAAGTGNCCTGAATGCCGCNTGGAGTTGTCTCGTGCGGCGAANCTCTATATGGGGCCGTGNGGAGATGCTNCGCACGGCCCCATATTTTGTTATNGAGATAGCGAGAGGATCAATGAGCCAGCCCGAACCCGCGGCAGCGAATATGCCGGCGGCCGCACCCTGCGACGACATTCGCAACGTGGCCATTATCGCCCATGTCGATCACGGTAAAACGACCCTAGTCGATGGCATGCTCAAACAGAGCAATGTGTTCCAGGCCCACCAGCAGGTCAGCGAGCGAGTGCTGGATTCAAACGACCTCGAGCGCGAGCGCGGGATTACGATTCTGGCCAAAAACACCGGCATTCTCTACGGCGCCACCACGATAAATATCGTCGATACGCCGGGGCATGCTGATTTTGGCGGCGAAGTCGAACGCATAATGAATATGGTTGATGGTGTCGTGCTGCTTATCGACGCGGTCGAAGGGCCGATGCCGCAGACCCGTTTCGTCCTGCGCCAAGCACTGGAGCGCGGCCACAAGGCGGTGGTGGTGATCAATAAGATCGACCGCCCCGCTGCCCGTCCTGGCGAGGTCCTCGATGAGACCTTTGACCTCTTCGTCGATCTCGGCGCCAGCGACGATCAGGCCGATTTTCCCGTCGTCTACACTCGCGCTCTGGAGGGCCGTGCTGGACTGTCGCCCGAGCAGCTGTCCGGTGATCTGGCGCCTCTCTTTGATGCCATCGTAGGCCATATACCACCGCCGCAGGTCGCGGCCGATGCCCCCTTGCAATTGCTGGTCACGACCCTGGAGCANAGCTCGTATGTCGGCAAGATTGCCGTCGGTCGTCTGAGCAGCGGCTCGCTCGGCGCGGGTCAGGACATCGTCCATATCAATGCCGCCGGCGCAACCGCATCCGCCACGGTCGGCCAGGTCTTCGTCTTCCGCAACCTCAAACGCGAGCCGGTCGACCAGGTCCACGCCGGCAATATCGTCGCCGTCGCCGGCGTGCCCGAGGTCGGCATCGGCGACACCCTNGCCTGTCCCGACCGTCCNGTAGCGCTGCCCCCGATCAAAGTCGAAGAGCCGACGGTGCGCATGATCTTCAAGGTCAATGATAGCCCCTTCTCTGGTCGCGAAGGGCGCTTCGTGACCAGCCGCGAAATTCGCAAAAGGCTCTTTGCCGAGTTGGAGAGCAATGTCGCGTTGCGGGTCGAGGACACCGACCTTTCGGGCGAATTTGTGGTTTCGGGCCGCGGCGAGTTGCACCTGGCCATCTTGATCGAAACGATGCGCCGCGAGGGCTACGANCTGGCGGTGAGCAACCCGGAGGTCATTTTCAAGCAGGGCGCGGAGGGCCTTCTGGAACCGGTGGAACGGGTTTTTATCGAAGTCCTCAACGAATATTTCGGGGCGGTCAGCGAAATGCTCGGCAAGCGCCGGGGGCGCTTGCAGGATCTGCGCCACGCCGACGATGGCACGGTTTTCGCCGAGTTTTTGGTGCCNACGCGCGGCATTCTCGGTTTTCGCCAGCCCTATTTGAATTCGACCCGCGGCACCGGCACTTTTAACGCGCTCTTCCACGATTACGAGCCCGTCGCCGGGTCGATCGAAGTCCAGGAGCACGGTTCGCTGATCTCGCACGAAACCGGCAACACCAGCGCCTACGCACTCGAGCATTTGCAGCAGCGCGGTGCTTTCTTTATCAGCCCCGGCGACGAAGTCTACGCCGGCCAGGTCGTCGGCCAGACCATCCGCAACGAGGATCTGGTCATCAACGTCTGCCGCACCAAACANATGACCGGCCACCGCGCCAGCCCCAAGGCCATCATCGACGCCCTGCCGCCCCCACGCATTATGTCGCTGGACGATGCGATTGAATATCTGGGCAACGACGAGCTTTTGGAAGTGACCCCCAAAGCACTGCGGGTACGCAAAAAAGAGNTGCACCACGGCTTGCGCTATCGCGCTGATAAAAACGCGAAAAAACAAGAGTAGGTCCGGTCGNCGCCNGACGTACTCTTCCGCTGCGGTATGCTAGCCCAATACCTGGACATAGTACGCCAATTCAACCGCGATACCCGGCTCTTTTTATTNGCCTCCGGCCTGGTCGGNTTTTGTCTCTTTAGCGGTATTTACTCGCTNTTNTTCAATATTTACCTGCTGCGATTAGGCTATGGTCCCCAATTCGTTGGGCAGGTAAATGCCGTCGGCGCCCTGGCCTTCGCTCTCTCCAGCCTGCCGAGCAGCTTTATCGGGAGCGTTTTGGGCAATCGCCGGACGATGATTGTCGGCCTGTCCTTGGCCATTATCGGCCATGCTTTAACCGCCCTGGCCGAGTTTGTCCCCGTAGCCATCCGCAATGGCTATATCCTGTCGATGAACTCGCTGGGCTCNCTCGGCATCGCCCTGTATATCGTCAACGGCTACCCTTACTTGATGGGCGTTTCGAGCTCGCGCGAGCGCAAACACGTATTCGCCGTCCAGGCTGCCCTCTTTCCGCTGGCGGGTTTCGCCGGTAGTNTGGTCGGGGGCATACTGCCCGGTTTTTTCTCCGATCTCACCCAGCTCNCCCTCGACCATCCCACNCCCTATAGCNATACGCTGCTCTTGGCCTCCTTGCTTTTGGCTCCGGGGGTCCTGGCGTTAATCGCCACGCAGCCAAGTCAGCAGCAAGAAACNCCGGATNCCCCGATAGAATCTGCCCCCTTGCCGCTGGGGCGGATCGCGCTGATTGCGTCAATCGCCTTGCTCTATATCGCCAGTGAAGCCGCTGTCCGCACTTTTTTTAATGTCTATCTCGACGACGCCTTAAAGGCCAGCNCCGCCTTGATTGGTACCTTGTCGGCGGCGGGACAACTGCTCGCGGTACCCGCCGCTTTGACGATGCCCTTTCTCGCGCGGCGTTTTGGCACCGTGCGCACCTTTAACGGGGCCGTTTTATGTGCCGCCCTGGCGGTNGTGCCACTGGCCTTGATTNCCCATTGGGGCGTCGCCGGATTGTGCTATATGGGCATGATCGCGATGGCGGGGATTCGCCGACCTGCGTTTACCGTCTTCCAGCAGGAGTCGATGCCGCCGCGCTGGCGGACGACGATGACCGGCGCTTCCGCCGCGATGACCGGATTGGGCTATGCGGCTATATCGCTGGGGGGCGGTTATATGATCGAAGAGATGGGATATCGTCCCCTTTTCCTTATGGCGGGCTGTTTGAGCGTCGTAGGGGNGGCGATTTTCTGGATTTGTTTGCGAGATCATCGCGGGGGCGCGTCGGAGGTCGCGGCCGCNGTGCGCACGGCCTCGCTCCAGTCGTCCCAAAGCCCCGGCCCCTCTGCGCGCGGCTCNGGCGGTGGGGCNGCGGGTCNGAGTGCAAGTCCGTAGCGCTTCCTGACATTGGGTGGTGGCGAGGGTTTTGGCCCTTTGACATAACGGCCGGTGTACGCCCTGTCGTAGACGGACTTTTTGTAGGCATCGTAAAGAACCATCTGCCGAATTTGCGGGGGATTGCTGTAGTTCGGTGTCGCCGAGTGGAACATGCGCCCGTGCCACAGGATCACATCGCCCTCGTCGCCAAAGAATTCGAAGGGTGCGATATCGGCGAGCGCGTCCTTGAGGCCCGGGGGCTGCGGCAGCACGAATTCTGCGGCGCCGCTTGCTGGATGGGGTGGGTGCAGGATCGAATAGCGGGCGAGGTCTGCAGAGTCCGGCTCTGCCTCGTAGAGCAGGCGGTGGCTGCCGGGGAAGAGGGCGATACCGCCCCCGCCCTGCGGCACCTTGTCGATGTAGGCGCTCGCGACCAGATGCACGGGCTCTGGGTCGATATGCGCGCCGGCGCGGGCGGCGTTTGCTAACGCGGGCGAAGAATCGGTGCGCTCTTGCGGCAGCACGCAGTAGAGGCCGCGCAATTCCTTGCCGCCCCACACCGGCCAGCCGCGCAGCCGGCTCCCGCGAGGATCTGGATCGGCCGCGGTGGACGTT
>PBOD01000067.1 GCA_002724215.1 Gemmatimonadota bacterium
CGTGCAGGCGATAGTCGCAACTGGCCGCATTCCCTACCTTAAGGCCAATGCCAACGGGAGAATATCTATGACGCAGCCCCTCCGCATCGCCGCCATCACCACTTTCTTTCCCGACAGCAACGCCGGCGTCCTCATCCCCAAATTCATCCGCGGCTTTCCCACAAACGACGGCCTCAAAGCCGCGGTATTGATGCTCGGCGACAATGGCTACTGCAAAAATTCGCCTATGCCGAAAAGTACGGCTTCGATATATCCGCCCGAGTATACCACACCGACGGCGGCCAGGCCGTCCATCACAACTAGGAGCGCCCATGCCAACAGCAAAAACCCCCGAAGAAATCAAGACCCTGCTAGAAGGCCCCGTAAACTCGATCCCCACACCCTTTCTCCCCTCCGGCGAAATCGACCGGGAAGGCGTCGCCAATATCATCGAAACCGGCATCACCGGCGGCAGTCAGGTCAGCCTGCTCACGTACGGCGACAGCCAGTTCGATTTCCTCTCCGACGACGAAGTCGCCCAACTCACTCGCTTGCTGGTCGATCGCGTCGATGGCCGCGCCCTGACCGTCGCCGCCACCCGCCGCTGGCCCGACGCCAAAGCCGTGCAATTCGCCGAATACTGCCGCGACGCCGGCGCCGACTTGCTGATGGTCCTGCCCTCGGACCAAACCCAGCCCCAGGGCAAAATCGCCCACTACCGCAAAATAGCCGCAGTCATGCCGGTGATGCTGGTGGGATATCCCGACTACGAAATCCTCGACGCGCTGCTCGACACGCCCAATATCTGCACCTTCAAGGAAGATGGCAGCCTCGAATACGCCAAAGCCGCTACGCATCGCTACGGCGACCACTGGAAATTTATGACCGGCGGCGGGCTGTGGCGCAATTACACCCAATGGCCGTTCGGCGTCAGCGCCTTCTTCTGCTACCCCTCGTCGTTTGCCCCGCACATTGCCCAGGCCTGGTGGCAGGCTTTCCAAGACCGCGATGCCCGCGCCGCCGAGGCCATTATCGCCGGCATCGAAACCCCCTTCTGGGGCATTGCCAACGACGTAGCGGGCGGTGGCCAGGCCGTGTGGCGCACCGCCCTCGAACTCAACGGCATCGCCGCGCGGCACTTGCGGGGGCCGGCGCTGTCGGCCACCGAGGAGCAAGTCGAAAAAATCGGCGCGGTCCTCGACGCGATCGGGCTGGTCAGATCGCCGGCTTGATCGCGCCGAAGACTTCCTCCAGACACGCGCGCACCTGCTCGGCCCTGGCCGAATCGTGCCCGCGCAAAGGCGCCATGTGGTGCTCGGGAAATAGCCCGTGCAAATGGATCGCCGTCTTGATGCTGAACAACCATTCCAATTCGCCGGCCCTGGTCAGCCAGGCGTCCTCGTAGCGGAAGACCATCTGCCAGGCCGCGTCGTAATCGCCCGCCACCAATAGCCCGTAAAACTCCAGCGCGATATCCGGCCGGAAGGGCGCGATAGTGCACAGATAGGCCGGCGAGCCGACCTGGTAACCAAAGGCGATATTGCGCATCTGCCCGCCGCTGATCACCGCGAAGTCCTCGTCTATCGTCGCGCGGATCAGATTGTAGTAATAGCCGAAGGGATCTTCGTCGTTCTTGACGCCCACCACCTGGGGCCGCCGCGCCAGTTCGGCCACCGCTTCGATCGGCACTCCGCCACCGCCGCCGCTATTGCACCACAACAACAGCGGGATCGGCGCCGCGTCCTGGATCTGGTCGTGGTATGCAATAAAGACCGCCGGGTCGGTCTGGCCCATCCAGGGATTCATCTGCACCTTGACCCCGTCGAGGCCGCTCTCCTCGGCGTGCTGCAGGAACTTGCGACAGGTCGCCACATTCCAATAGCTCGTCGAGCCAATCATCAGCGCGCGCCCGGCCACCTCTGCGGCCATCTCGGCGCTCAATCGCCATAAGTCCTCATCGCCAAGCAGTGAAAACTCGCTACTGCCATAGGTCAGCAGGATGACCGGTACGCCTTGCTCGCACAACCAGTTGACATAGCGCCGCTGCGCCGGATAGTCGATGGTGCCCTCCGCGGTAAAGCAGATATTGAGCGGCACCACCGGCCCTTTAAGCCGATCGACCACACCTTTATATCGATCCATCGCACACCTCCTTTTGACTTCGATACTCGAGGCAGTATAATGACCATCGGCGGCCTGGGGTAGCCACGCCCGCCAACGCGGCATATTTTATCCGCACAACTCAGCGGAGTGCGACTATGAAACTGACCGACGCCCACTTCCAAACCTTCATAGACCAGGGCTTTGTCGTCGTCGAGGACTTCTACCCTGAAGAAAAAAGGGCCGCCATCGCCGCCGCCGTCCGCCGCACCCTCCCGGCCTGGGAAGCCATCAAAGACGACCCGCCCGACCCGCCCCTATTGAAAGACGACTTCCCCTACGCCGACCAGTTTTTCAACCAGCTCATCGTCGATTGGGATATCATCAAATTCGTCCAGCGCATACTCAGCACTGAGGACATCCACTTTCGCTACGCGCACAACTGGGCGCGCTACCCCGATCCCTCAGGTATCGAGCCCAAACTGCACATCGACAATGGCAACAACTCGCTATTGCCCGCCAACGCCGACAACCGCTACGGCCAGATCAGCACTTGGTATTTCCCCGAGACTGTGCCCGCCGACCAGGCCCCGATGCGCATCATCCCCGCGCCGCACCGCATGGACCTGGACAAGAGCCAGTATCTCACCGTCCCCGCCGGCACCATCATGATCTTCAACACCCACATCTGGCACTCGGCGACGCTGTTCACCGGCAAGGCCGGACAGCGCTATTCGGTTACCCGTATCTACGGCCGCGCCGACCATTATTGGGAGGGTGTCAGGAGCTATACCAACAGGGGGCGCGACGAGCACTTGTGCACCTTTATCGGCACGCTATCGGCCCGCGAGCGCGAGATTTTCCGCTTTCCACCCGCCGGCCACGAATACTACACCGCCGAGACGCTCGCCGCTCTCGAAGAGCAATACCCGGGCTGGAATGCGCGGGGAGAATACAACCTTTAAACCGCGATGCAACCCTCTGCCATCTCGAAGCCCCCATCTGGCACTTAGCGCACCCCCAGATCTTCCTGTTGCGCCTGCACCGACTCGCGATAGCGCCGATGCGCCTTGGGGTCGAGCCGGGCGCTGGCCCCGTAGTAGACCATGGCCAGCGCCCGCCGCAACCGGCTACTCGGATTGCCTTCGGCCCGGTGGATGGTCAGGCTGTGGTGGACCAGCAGATCCCCCCGTCGCAACCGGCAACACACCTCCCGCCCATAGGCCGCCAGATCATCCGCCGTCAAACCCTGCGAAAAACCCAGCACCTGTGACGCGCCGTGATCGAGGACGCCCATCTTATGCGAACCCGCCACGTAGTGCAGCGTCCCATTCTCGTCGTCCATATCGTCCAACGCCAACCACGCCGTCAGCGCCACATTGGGTTCGAGGCAGAAATAATAGCCGTCCTGATGCGGCGGCGTCGGGGTCCCCAACCGCGGCGGCTTGATAAATAGCTCCAGCGACTGGGGCACGGCGCGATCCGCGAGCAATCTATCGACCAACTCCTGCATCTTCGCGCTTTCGCGCAGCGCGGCCAGGGCAGGGGCCCTTTCGGGGGGCACGTTGACCTGCTTGAGAGTTTCGGGGCGCTCGTAGTCCTCGTACATGGCGTCGGTCTTGGACAGCGTCGGCACGACCTCAGCGATAACCTCCGCTACGCGCGCCGCGATGCAATCCATTTCCACGGCGTCCATAAACTCGGGCAGGTGGACGAAACCATCGCGCCGAAATGCCTCCAACGGGGTTTGATCGGGTGGCATCGCCGTCTCCTTATCGCTAGCGGTCGCGTTCACGCCGCCGCATCCCAACCCCCGACAAAAGAGCCGAGATCGAGATCCGTAGGCATAGTGTTGAACTCGTAGGGCACGGGTCCGCCCTGGAAACTCGCAACATAGTGTTCCTCGCGCTGTAGCGCCGCGTCCAAAGGCGCGAAGCGCCCCCACAGGGCCGCGGATTCGTCTCGCGAAAAGCGCCCGGCAAATTCCGGCCCCCAATTCAACGTAGTCGGATGCCGCGCCTGGGCGCTGTGGCGCAGCGGCTCGGCCATGTCCTCCATCTGCTCCGGGTTGTTCAACATATTGATATAGCAGGCCGCCTTGCTCAAAAACGCCGTCAACTGCCACTTGCCCTTAGCGCCGATGCCCGGCTGCAACGCACCCAGACCGGCGAGATAGCCCTCACCATCCCCCGCCAGCGCCGCGCGCAGCACCGTCTCGGTCAGATCCATAGTGCGAGCGGTCTGTTCGTTCCATCGCTCGAACAGCGCCCGGCCCTCGGCAGATAGATGCTCGGCAAACCCCAGATCGCGGCACGGCGCAAAGTTGCTATAACCCCCGTGTAGAGTCCGCCGCAGTTTGGTACTGTAATTGCTACCCCAGTGCAAAATCGGCGTAATATAGACCACCCCGTCGCCGGCGTTGAGTTCGGTCTGTACCCCGCCGGGCAAGGGCACCTGCGCATCGGCGTCCAGTTGCACCTGCTCCTCTTTGGTATTGTAGCGCAGATGGCTTCCCGGAATGACCCATAGCACATTGTCGTCGTAGAGCGGGATATTCCACTGCACGTAGCGCGGCCCATTCTCGATGATATCCTCGGTATAGCCCTGTAGCGGCGCCGTGTCGAAGGGATGTATATCCCGGTGCCACTTGGCCGGCCCCCGATCGCTTACCGGGCTGCACATCATCATCATTTCAGTCACCGCCGCGTGCGGCATAGCCAATAATTCGCTGCTGACCCCGAGCGTATTGTCGTGCAACCAGAATTCGACAAAACCCGCCGTCTCGCTATCGACCAGTTCGGGATAGGCGCCCAAATGCAACCGCGGCTGCGCCCCCGTCTCCCACGCGCCACCCGGCGGATCGTCCGGCCCCCGCTCCCTGGCCCAAATCGCCTTTTGCCGCTCCACCATCAACTCGCTTGCAGCCCGCAGCGATTCGAGCCGCTGCGGCGGCACTACCTCCCGCAGGATCAAATACCCTTCGCTTAAAAAGCGCTCGCGATCCAGTTCCATCTCAAAAACCCCTATCTCACGCGAATCCGCAAACAGCGGATATTGTGTATGCAATCCTCGCGGCACCAGAACGCCGCCAGAATATCCCCATTATCCAACAGCGCCAAAGTCGGATGCCAGGCGTGGACCGATCGCAGCAATGGTTTGGGATTCCGGTACACCAACCCCGTCTCAACCAGTTCAATCATCCCCAACTCCTTCATTGACCGGCAGTATAATACGGATTATGGTTTCCCCAACCAACCAAACCGGACCGAAGGATTTACCCCATGCCCCGCCCCCGCCTCTGCTTCGAAAACGACTCCCGCCACACCCTCCTCTACATGTACGAACCCCCCATCCACGCCGAAGAAATAGAATCCGCCGTCGATGAACTCCTCGGCACCCCCGTCGAAGCCCTCTTCTTCAACCTCGGCTATGGCAACGCCTTCCTCCACGACACCAAAGTCGCCGACCAATGGGGCCCGCAGGCGCGCGCCACCGAAGTCTTCCGCCCCGGCGGCCACCACCAGTGGGACCACCTCGTCTTCCAGCGCGCCTACCGCAACGCCCAACAGCTCATCGACGAGGGACGCGACCCCTTGCGCATCGTCTGTGACCGCGCCCGCGCCAAGGGCATGCTACTCTACCCCTCGCTCCAGGTCCAAACCGACCTCGGCCCGGAGCTCAGCATCGGCGGCGACGGCCCCGGCGCCCACCTCGCCGATTTCGCCCGCGCCGAAGTGCGCGACCAGCGCTTCGCCATTGTCGATGAAGTCCTCCGCAACTACCCTGTCGACGGCTGCGAACTCAACCTCAACCACTACGCCGGCGGCAGCTTCTTCCACCCCGACGCCATCGACGCCGACCTGCTCACCAACTGGATCGCCCGCATCCACGCCGCCGTCAAAGAAAGCGACCCCGACCGCGAACTGGCCCTGCGCATCCCCACCAGCATCGCGGGTTGCCTCTCCATCGGCCTCGATCCCGAAGAGTGGATTCGCCGCGGCATCGCCGACGTGCTGGTCGCGGAAAACTTCGCCGCCATGTCGCTGATCGACGCCACCGCCGACTTTCGCCCGCTGGTCGCCGCGGCCAAAGACAGCGACTGCCGCGTCCACGGCGCGATCCGCAATATCGTCGACAACGACCGCCTGCACACCGCCCCCATCGCCATGGTCCGCGCCGCCGCCGCCAATTACTGGACCCAGGGCGTCGACGGACTCAATCTCGTCCACTGGGCCGGCAACTGGCCCTACGGCCCGGACTTCTACGCACAACTGCGCGAACTGCCCGATCCCGAGATCATGGCCGCCAAGGACAAGATCTACGCCATTCCCACGCCCACCGGCCGCACGACGGAAAATCCCACAGTGGACCCCGGCCTCGCCCTGCAATTGCCAGTGCACCTCGAATTGGACCGCCCGGTCCAACTCCACCTGCCCGTCAGCGACGATCTGCCCTACTGGAGTGAAAGGGGGCGAGTCCACGAAGTCATCCTGCGCCTCCGCTTGATGCGCGCCACCGAACGCGATGAGCTGAGCTTCAAATTGAACGGCGCCAAATTGCCCGCGCACCTGCTGCGCACCATCAACCACACCTACCAGCTCAGCGCCCCGCGTTTTCGTTCGCACCCGAGCTACTGGTATATCTTCCGGCTCGACCGCGACCACTGGCCGGTGCCGGGCGACAACGCCATAGAAGTCACCTTACACGAACGCGATCCCGAAGCCACGCCGCCGCTGTGGGTCCACGATGTCGAGCTCGAAATCCGCTACTTGCGCGGCAAGGGCGCCTATCGCGGCGCCCACAACACCGACCCCGACCTCGGACCGTATGAGCACGCGGTCAGCTGAGCCTACAACACGGAGAAAGCCATGCACGGCGCCGATATACTCGTCGAATGCCTCAAAGCCCAGGGCGTCCGCGCCCTCTTCGGCATGCCCGGCACCCAGAATATCCACCTCTACGACGCGCTCTTGCGCCGCGGCGGCATCGACCACTACCTGATCCGCAACGAGCAGGGGGCCACCCTCATGGCCAATGGCTACGCCCGCGCCACCGGCGAGGTCGGCGTCGCGCTGACCGTGCCCGGCCCCGGCTCGACCAACGCCGCCACCGGCCTCGGCGACGCACTCACCGACTGCGTGCCCGTATTGCTGGTCACCGGCGGCACCGAAGTCGCCCACGACGGCCGCGACCGCAGCAAAGTCTTCCACGGCCTCGACCAGGCGCCCTTCTTCGCGCCGATCAGCCGCTTCTACGCCCGCCCCGAGCGCCCCGAGGAGATCCCCGCAGCCATCGCCGGGGCCTTCGCCGCGCTCCGCGCCCCTCGTCCCGGTCCGGCGGTCATCGAAATCCCCTCGGACGTAGCCCAGATGGAAGCCGACGTCGCCATTTTCGATCGCATTATCGGCGCACGCCCTGAGCCCGATCCCGCGGAGATCACCGCAATCGCCGACCTCATGACAACATGGCAACGCCCCGCCCTGCTCGTCGGCAATAATGTCATCGCCGCCGGAGCCACTGCCGAATTACAGGCCCTCGCCGAAGCCCTCTCTGCCCCCGCGCTGATGACCCGACTGGGCAAGGGCGCGCTCTCCGACGCCCACCCGCTCTGCGTCAGCAGCTGCTCGGCCAAGCTCGGCCGCCAAATCCTCGCCCAGGCCGACGGTCTACTCATCGTCGGCGCGCGGCTGACCCAGATCGACACCGCCGGCTGGACCCTCGAGCTCCCGCAAAACCGCGCCCAGCTCGATCCGGACCCCGCCGAACTCGGCCGCGAAGTCGATATCGCCGCTGGTGCCGCCGGCGATCTGCGACAGAGCCTGGCACTCTTATTGGAGGATTTGCAAAAAAACACTTCGCTAAAAAATCAATGGAACGGCTTCCTAGCGAAAACCCGCACGTCCATCACCGCCGCTCGCCCACCGCTCTCGCTGATGGCCACCATGCGCCAAACCATGGCCGATGACGCCATCGCCGTCGTCGACGTCACCTCGATCGCCTATCGCGCCTTCGACGAATTTCCCGTCTACCAACCGCGCACCTTCCTCTACCCCTGCTACTACGTGACGCTGGGCTATGCGGTGGCGGCGGCCATCGGCGCCAAGGTCGCCTGTCCCGAGCGCCAGGTCGTGGCCTTCTGCGGCGACGGCGGTTTCCAGATGACCGCCTGCGAGCTGGCCACGGCGGCCGAATACGGCATCGGCGCGATCTTCGTCGTCGTCAACGACGGGGGACTGTTGGCGATAAGGGGTTCACAAGAGACGGCCTTCGACGGCCGCACCATCGACACCGACATGCAGGTGCCGCACCTAGCCGACATGGCCCGGGCCATGGGCGTGCGGGGCGTGCGCATCGAGGGCGAAGAAGGTTTCGCCGACGCCTTCGCCGAAGCGCTGCAACACGACGGACCGACCGTCATCGAGGTCATGATGGTCGACCGCCGCGACGAGATCATTAGCCGGGTGCCGTGGATCCATCCCGATTGAGCGTTCTTAGTGAGGGACCAATGGACAGGAAAATCCCCTCTACGAAATCGCCCTGCCTGAATACACTGTCGAGACCAAACCGGACGATCAGGCGATCGGCGGCAAACTCGATGAGAAAATCCTGGAGATCTTCGCGGATCGACCGATCGTCATGCGGTGTATAACCGTCGCCGACCATCCGGGGAAATCCCTGGACGAGTTGGTGCGGATCATCCTCGACCTGGGCCATGACCGCTACGGACCGCCGATCCGGCTCGATCTGTTGTTGTTCTACGACCCGGACAAGATGGAGGTTGCGCCCTGGGCTTGGAACAAGGGGTTAATGGACTACGTGCCCGCATCACATATCGACAACCGCCCCAGGTCCAGCGAACACCTGTATTGGTTCCGCGAACCGGAGAACAAGCCGGGCGCGTTATTGAGTATCCTCAAGATCCGGCGCTAATACGACGTACAAACTCGGCCCCACGCCCTACACCCGCCCCTCGAACGACTGCCCCTGCACCTGCTTGAACGGCGGCATCTTCGGCGCGTCAGTCACCGCCTCGTCCTTATACGAGGTCGCCCGCATATAGTGGGTGGCATAACCGCGCCGCCGCAACGCCGAAGTATTGGCGCCGCTGCGGTGCAAAACCAGGCTGTGGTGGAAGCTGATACTACCGGGTTTGAGCGGCGCCGGCACGCTGGGCCACTGCCCGGAATCGAGATCGGGCAACAGGGGCGCCAGCTGCGGTCCGCGCAACATGCCCCAGCGGTGCGTCCCCGTCGCGAAGTGCAGGCAGCCGTTATTTAGTGTTGCCTCGTCGATCGCCGTCCACGCCGACACCAGGTCCATCGGCAGAATATCGCGCCACGAGGCCGAGTCCTGGTGCCACGGCTGCGCGGTGCCCGTTTCCGACGCCTTCATAAAGAGCTGGTCGCCGTAGAGCTTGATGTCCTCGGTCCCCAGCAGGGCGGCGATAATCTCGACGACCCTGGGATGGGTCACGTGCTCCCACATCACCGGGTCGTAGACGGCGAGATTGTAGAGCTTGCGCACCGACAGCACCTGGTCTTCGACCTCGCGCTCGCCCTTGCGGAAGACCGGCTCCAGCTGAATGCTGCTCTCCGGCACGTGTTCGGCCTCGCCGGCGGCGATCATATCGGCGCGCGCGGCCAGCGCCTGGACCTCGTCCGCCGTCAGCACGTCCTCGACGGTGAGGTGGCCGTTTTCTTTGAACTCGGCGATTTGTGAACTGGACAAACCCATGGCGTCTGTACTCTCCTTAGCTAACGCACCGCGTAGACCCGATTTTCGGCCTCCAGCGACAGAATCTCGGAATAGTGGTGTACCTTTTCGCCGCCCACCTGCGTCGGCACTTCTAAAACGAAGTCGGCAAAGTGCGGCGCGTTGAAGACCACGAAGGCCAGCGTCAGGCGATCGATGTGGCGGTCGTAGGGCCTAGTCAGGTCGGGAAAGGCCACCGGCCCGGAATCGACCTGGTACATATCGTCGCCGCGCCGGGTGTTCATGGTCTTGACCGGACACTCGATAATCGCCCGCAATCCGTTGTGCGCGATCTCGGTCTGGGTGACGATCGGCGCATTGGCGTAGGTGGCCTCGCGGATCGCCTCATTACTCGCCAACTCTTCTACTTCTCCGCCCTCGACCAAATGGTAGTCCTGCCCGTCCCACCACTCCACCGCCGGCCGGGTCTCGCGATAACCGTCGAACAAATACGCCTTGCGCCGGAAGACCACGCCCCACTCGGGACCGAAGATCGGCAAGAAGTCGTAATTGTCCTGGAGTAGCAGGTCCTTTTCGCCGAAGGTATTCTCGCTCTTGCACGAGCCGACCTGGTAGTAGTCCTCGCTCGTGCCCGACGCTTCGTCGACGATACGGGTCCGCGACTCGACCCAGAATCGCACCTCGTTGGACGGCGCCTTGCCGATGATAAAAGACCGGCCATAGTCCAGGGGGATCATAGCGACTGCTCCTTTTTAGTAGGCGCGACAAGTATAGAAAAAATTGCGGCAGACCGGCAACCGGCCTTGGGCCGCCTCCCGATTCGCTCTATATTGGAGCCATCCCCAACCGGAGCGCTCTCATGAAAATCGCCCTCGCCGGCACCGGCAATGTCGCCAAACGCAATTACATCCCCTGCCTGGCCGCGCAAGAAGATGTCGAGCTGGGCTACTACAACCGCACCAGCGCCAAAGCCGAGGCCGTGGCCGCGGAATTCGGCGGCGAGGTCTTCGACTCGCTCGACGCCCTCGCCGCCTGGGACCCCGACTCGATCTTCGTCCTCACCCGCGAAACCGACCGCCGCGACCTCCTGTCCGCGCTGCTAGACTTAAATCCCCGCCGGCTATTCTGCGAAAAACCCCTCGTCGCGCAAAACGGCCAGGAGGACGTCCGCGAAGACGACTTCGCCGCCGCCCGCGACCTGCTGCAGCGAGCTAAAGCCCAGGGCTGCGAGACCGCGATGATCTTCAACTCCCGCTTCTTCGACCAGCCGCTCAAGGCCAAAGAGCTCATCGCCGCCCGCGATTACGGCCAGGTCAACAATATCTCCGGCCTCGTCCACTACGCCTGCTGGAGCCACGCCATCGACCTCGTCCACCACTTCGCCGGCCCCATCGTCGAGCTTACCGCGCTCCAGGGCGCACAGGTCCGCGGCGAGAAAATGGCCGCCCACGACGTCACCGCCGCCTTCCGCACCGCCGGAGACGCCACCGGCACCCTGATCGGCACCTCCATGCTCGACTGGACCTTCCCCCTGCTCGAGCTAACCTTCAACTTCCAGGGCGCCCGCATCCACCTCCGCGACCTCGACGGCGATATGGAAGTCCTCGACCACCGCAGCGCCCGCCACGAGACCTACGCCATCGCCCGCGACCGCTCGCGCTGGCAGCAATACGACGACTCCTTCACCAAATCGATCCTCGCCTATCTCGAAACGCTGCGCCAGAACGACCCCCCACCAGTACCGGGTCTCGCCGGCCTGCAAGAGTTGCAAGTCGAAGCCGCCATCAAGCGCTCTATCGCCACCGGGCGCCCGGTCGACCTCGACGCCGATCTACCCCTGGGGCTCTAAGCCCCCGCCACCTCCTCCGGCGTCCGTCCGACAATCTCGCGGTACACCGCCGGATCGGTCGCACCCTCCGTCACCACTACCGCTACCCGGCTATCCCCGTCCAGCCCCAGCGCCGCCCTGATTTCCCCATCGCCCACCGCCGCCAAAAACCCGGCCCACCCCGCCGACCCCGTATCGCCGATCACCACCGCCGGATCCGCTCCCAAAGGATCCGCCGCCCCCCGCATCGCGTCCACCGCCGCCTGGTCCGGCACCGTCAAAAAGGCAAAGGCCCCCGCATTGAGCAGCGCCACCGGCTCCGCCGACGCCTCCTCCACCACCAGCCCGTCCATCACCGACGCCGCCGATTCGACCTTCACCGGCCGCCCTGCCCGCCCACTCTCGTACAAACAACACGACGCCGTCGGCTCGACCACCACCAACCGCGGCCGCTCCCGTCCATAACGCTCCCACAAATGCCCGCAACAGGCCCCCGTCAAAATCCCCCCGCCGCCGGGAACGAATACGTGCGTCGGCGGCGCGCCGATCTGCTCGATCAACTCGTCAGCCACCATCGCATAACCCTGCATTATCGCCCGCGGCACCTGCGGATGCTCTGGCGTACTCTGGTCAGAAATGACAGAATACCCGTGCGCCTCGGCGTCCACGTGCAACTGCTCCACCGTCTCATCATACGTTCCCTCCACCCGCACCACTTCCCCCCCGTAGCTCTTTATCGCCTCCTCCCGTCCTTTGCTCACTCCATCGTTCATATACAAAACGGCCCGGCACCCGAACATCCCCGCCCCCCACGCCATCGCCCGCCCATGATTCCCCGACGTTGCCGCCGCCATCACCATATCTCTTGTAATCTCCGCATACTTCCCCTCTACCAGATCCGCGCTACTCACTTCCCCACCAATAGCCTTCGCCACCTCCTTCTTCAACACCCCCAGCATCGCATACGTCGGCCCCGTCGGCTTAAAACTCCCGATCCCAAACCGCGTCCCCTCGTATTTGCACCACATACCCCCAACCCCACTCTCCTCAGCCAATCCCTGCAACTCGATCAAGGGCGTCGGCTCATACCCAGGCCAACTACTAATCTCCTCCTTCGCCTCGGCAAACGCCTCCTGGTTGAGAATCTCCCTCTCCCCATCCCCATACTCCCTGTACTCCGCTTGTGGATTCACAAACAGTTGGATATCATACTTCCCCATAATCAAATCCTTTGCGGTTTCCGTCAGACTTCTGCATCTCCTGAGGGCACTTTGGGGATATCCCCGCAGCGGTCGTGCCCCCAATTTCACAGAATGTGAAATTGGGATAGGCACCCCTCGGAGCGAGGCAGGAGCCGAGCGAGCCCACGCAGCCCGCGCACCGAAGGTGCAGCGGCATGAGCGAAGGGATACCCCCAAAATGCCCGTCCAAACAGGAGCAATTCCCATCGACACCAAAGACGATGTCTTCCTCGACCCAACCGGCGCCCCCAGACGCATCCGCGCCGTCACCGTCAACAGCGCCTCCCCCCTCCTTGTATCCCTCGTCGCCCAGGTCGGCTTCGAAGCCGTATGGATCGAAAGCGAGCACGGACCGGTCGGCTTCGAACGCGCCGAAACCCTGTGCCTGGCCGCCGAGGCTGGCGGCATCTTCCCACTTATCCGCCTGCCCGACGGCGAGCGCCACCACGTGCTGCGCGCCCTCGAAATAGGCGCCCGCATCATCCTCGTACCCATGGTCGATGACGCCGACTACGCCCGCCGCATCGTCGATGTCGGCAAATACCCGCCCCTGGGCCACCGCGGCTTCAACACCCGCACCCGCGGCATGGAATTCGGCATGGTCGACCTGCAGGACAATCTCGCCCGCGCCAACAACCGCACCCATCTCTTCGCCCAGATCGAAACCACCACCGCCGTCGCCAATATCGACGAGATCCTCGCCGTCGACGGCCTCTCCGGCATCTTTGTGGGCCCGGGCGACCTCGCCGTCAGCATGGGCAAAGCCGGCCAAATGGCCGACCCCGAACTGCGCGAGACCGTGCTCTCCTGCATGGCCAAAGCCAACGCCGCCGGCAAACGCACCGGCATCTTCACCCTCCCCGGCCCCCTGCTCTCCGCCGCCATGGACGCCGGCTGCGACCTGGTAGTCTGCGGCGGCGACGTCATGGACCTGGGCACCGCCTGGAGCAAGCTGCTCGGCGAGATCCCCGCAGAATTAGGCTAGCAAAACGCCCCCGGGACTTCCCATCCCGGGGGCGATTGTCCGCTCTTCTACCCGCCTACTCCGACCGCACCGGCACCCCCTGCAACAACCCGCTCCCGTGCATGTCCACCCACTCGTCCATAAAAGTCTTATTCCACTTCTCGGTCAGCGGATGGTCCATCATATCGCGGTAAACCGTCCACATCGTCACCAACTCGTCACAGCCATCGCGGAAGGCCGCGTGCGCCGTCTCCACTGTGCGCACCAGCGCCGCCATGATCAGCGGCCGCTGCTGCCAGCCCCCGAACATCTGCGCACACTCGCGGATCAGCCGCGTTGGGTCGCCGCCAACCTCCTTGACCGGCTCGCAAAACGGCAGGATGTGGTCGACCCCGGCCTGGGCCACCGCCGCCGCCTGGGTCAGCGAGAAGACCGTGGTGCAGAAGGTCTCGACGCCCTCGGCTTTGAGCGCGGCAAAGGCCTTGAGCCCGTTGACCGAGCAGGGGATCTTGAGGATAATTTGGTCCGACATCTCGGTGAAGACCTTGCCGACCTCCAGCAATTCCTCGACGCTGTGCCCGTCGATCTCCATCACCACCGGCTTGTCGGTAAGCTCGAGATAGGCTTCAATCAGCTTGATCACCGAGCCGTAGGGCTTAGCGTATTGGTTGAGTACCACCGTATTGGTGACGATGCCGGCGATCCCCAGCGGCATCCATTCTTTTAACTCGTCGGGCGAACCGGCGAGCCAGATCGTCGGGCCGCGGCCGCCGGCTTGGAGGTCCGCTGCTGCTCCATTCACTGCCATGGTGTTTTCTCCTGTCTAATTCGCGTATATTAGCCATTCGCGGGACAACGCTCCGACAATATACTAAGGAGCCCAATCTCGTGAAAGGAAGTATAAAGAGTGAAATTCGATAATTTTTACGGCGGCCACGTCGAGATGGAGAATCTCGGCTTTCCGGGCCTGCCCGCCGACGACCGCCTCGTATCCGACGAGCAGCTCACCTCGGCCTTCGACGAGGCCCGCGCCATGGCGCAGCTCATGGACGCCGCCGGCTACGACACCCTGTGGTTCGCCGAACATCACTTTCAGCGCGAGGGCTACGGCGGCATCCCCAATATTCCGATGCTCGCCGTCTACTTAGCCCAGCACACCGACAATCTCCACTTCGGCAGCATGTTCAACACCGTCCCAGCCTGGCACCCGCTGAGGCTGGCCGAGGATGTGGCCCAGGCCGACCTCTTTACCGGCGGGCGCTTCCGCTTCGGCATCGGCCGCGGCTATATTCCGCGCGAGCTGGCGACCCTGGGCGGCCCGCTGGAGAACGACCCGGCCAATCGCCCGCTCTTCGAGGAGCAGGTCGAACTCATTTTCAAGGCCTGGAACGAGCAGTCCTTCACCCATAAGGGTGCCCACTACGACCTTCCGGCCCGCGTGCCGCACCGCCGCGGCACGGTCGAAGAAATCACCCTGGTCCCACGCCCGCCGCACCGACCCGTCGAGTGCTGGCAGCCCATCTTCAGCGCCAACCCGCGCGGCATCGAATTCATGCTCCAACACAACATCAAGGGGGTGGTGCCCGCCGGGAGCCGGGCGCTGGAAATCGCCGAGCAATGGCGCGCGGGCCGAGCGCAAGCCGGACGCGACGGCGCCCTGGGCGAGGGCCTGGCCCTGGTGTTGCAGATCCACCTCGCCGACAGCGAGGAAGAAGCCATCCGCGAGGCCACGCCGTGGTTCGAAGAACAACTAAAAGTGCTGGCGCCGCTGGGCCGCATGCCCGCTCTGACCGCGGCGCAAATCGACGCCACCTACGACGGCGCTGCCGCCCCCCGGGCCGGCTTGCCCACTGTGCGCGACCTGGTCGCCGACGGCGCCTGGCTCTGTGGCCCGCCAGAGCATATAGCCGAAAAACTCGCCGATATCCAGGCGCAACTGCCCGGCCTCGAACGCGTGACCATCGGCGCCGGCGCACTGGGCATCCCCCCCAGTGCGATCAAGCGCAATATCGAGTGGTTCGGTCGCGAAGTCCTGCCTAAATTTCAGGAGATTCCCTAGTGGAAGATTATCCCAGCAATGAGACCAAAGCCGCCCTCAAGCGCGGCGAAACCCTGATGATCGCCGAAATCAACCGCGTCTTCGACCCCGCGGTCGTCGAACTCGCCGCCCAGGCCGGCTTCGGTTGCACCTGGATCGATATGGAGCACTCGCACCTCGATTTCAGCGCGCTGTCGGCGATGGTATTGGCGGCGCGCACCGTTGCTGTCGACGTGGTCGTGCGCATTCCCAAAGGCCCGTACAATCAGGTAATCAAGCCCCTCGAACTCGGCGCCGGCGGCCTGGTCTGGCCCCACTGCAAAAGCGCCCGCGAGGCGGCCGAGTTCGTCGAAATGGCCAAGTTCCAGCCGCTGGGCAAGCGCGGCTGCGGCGGCGGCCGCGATTCGCGCTACGGCACCCTCGACTTCGTCGAATACACCGCAAAGGCCAATGCCGAAACCCTGCTCGGAGTAATGATCGAAGACGCCGAAGGCGTGGAGGATGTCGAAGCCATCGCCGCCGTGGCAGGACTCGATCTACTCTTCGTCGGGCCCTCCGACCTGGCGCACAGCTATGGCGTGGGGCATGAGGGCGTCCACATCGAACACGAGAAGGTGCAGGCCGCCTTCGACAAAGTCGCCGCCGCCTGCGCCGCCAACGGCCTCGCCATGGGCACCGCAGTCGGCCCCGGCGCTGCGCTGCGCCGCGTCGCGCAAAAGGGCGGGCGCTGGTTCAACTGCAGCCACGAGTTGAGCGCGCTGACCCATGGCTATCGCGTCGCGCGCGAGGCCGCCGGAAATATTGTCGCGGATCTGTAATGGAACTCACCGCCCAGCATCTCGAAGCCTACGCGCGCGAGGGCTTCACCATCGTCCGCGACGCCTATACCCACGCCGAATGCGATGAGTTTATCGAATACATGCTCGACCTCCAGGCCGGCCGCACCCAGGTCGAGGGATTCGCCCCCCGCGATCCCGAAGACTGGAACCGGCTCATCAGCCGCTGCTGCCACCACCCCATGAGCTTGCGGTGGATGACCGATCCCCGGCTGCGCCAGCCCATAAAAACCCTGCTCGGCGAAGAGGCTGACGGCGTCCAGAGCATGTACCTCTACAAAAGCTCGGAACAGCGGCGGCATCAGGACGCCTATCACCTACCTGGCTGTATGTCGGCCTGGGTTGCCCTGCAGGATGTCGGTCCGCAAAACGGCACCATCCACGTCCAGGTCGGTTCGCACCAAAAGGCCCTGCTCGAAAAGAAGGATTTTCGCGACGACGGTCCCTGGCAGGGTTGGCATCCAGAAGACGCCTTCGACAAACTCTTCGCGCAAAACGCCCTGCCCGAAGTCGCCGTCGAGGCGCAAAAGGGAGACGCGGTCTTCTTCCACGGCCAACTGATCCACCGCGGCGGTCCAATCCTCGAGCCGGGCGCCTTCCGCCACAGCTGGGCCGGGCATTATATCCCGCGCTCGTACGACCCCTGGCCCTACGAGGAAGCGCCCCGCATGCGGGTCTCATTCGACGGGATCTGCCGCTTTACTGCGACCGCATAATGCGGATACAACGCACGACGTGCATCCCGCCGAGTTTAAGCGAAACAACCCGAGAATGCATCCCTAAGATTCCCACTCAATCAGTAAATCCGGCGCCTCCCGATCCAAACAGGCCCCCTGCGGACGCGGTCCCCGGGGCCGCAGCGGCAGCGTCGCATACGAGCGATAGGGGATATTCAATTCGGGCGTCTCCACCCGCCGATGTCCCTCGTAGCGCGAGTTCATCGCCGCAGCGATGATGCCGGTAGCCAGCAGCGTCCGCTGCGGGGGATAGGGAGGCTGACGGGTAGTGAAAAAGCGCTGGATATTGCGACAGAGATAACCGAAGTTGGCACCGGGTCCGTCTGGCTGCAGATAAAACTCCGTCGCCGCCACCGCCCCCGCGATCCGCCCCGCATAGGCCCAGTGCCGCACAAATCCATGGAGCATCAGACAGGCTGTGCGCAGTCCGTCGCGGTGCTCGATCAGAAAAACCGCCGGCTTGGCCGCCGCGGCCTCCATCGTCCCCGCCGCCCGATCCGCCACCGCCGCACACGCCGCCCCGGCCAGATCGCCCGCAAATCTGCCCTCATCCCGCGCCCGCCACACCGCCTCTCCCTCCAGACATTGTACCGCCGCCACCCCGGACTCGCCCCCGACCCGCCGCTCGACCATGCACAATAGCGTCTCGATGGTGTGATACCCGTAGGCTTCTATCCCCCCATAACCAACCGCCAACGCCTCCTCCACCGGCGTCTCCAACTCGTACTCTAGCCAGGGCTGGCGCCAGGCGAGCGGCAAACAGGACCCGGCCATCAGCGGAATCTCGAGCTCGCTCGCGCGATTCCACATCCACTGCGCATCGGCAAAATCGTACGCGAAGTGCTTGTCGTTAAAGACCGGCACAACCCGCCCGCTCTCGGCAAACACCCCCGCGATCTGCTCAAAAAAATAACGGCGGGGATACATGTGCCGCCCCCGCTCATTCCACGGATAATCCCCGTGCTCCCCGATCAATAGCACCGCATCGACATTCAACGCATCCCCACCCGCATGCAGCGCCCGCCGAATGCTCGGATACACCGGCACCCCATGCGCTGCAGCCAACCCAACCCCAATGTCATTCTCCAGGACGTGATCGATATACAGCGCGACAACATCCACTTCGGGCACAAAAAATCCCTCATCGGTAGACATCCCCTTGAGGAACTTGGTCACAATCGCATCAGCGTGGGACTTGGGATAGTAAATAGTACAGATCGCAGCGACCCGCAACCTCTGCCCCATACGGCCCTCTCTTTCATTTCATGAGCAAGCTCGACCTAATTATAGGGCGCGATGCAGCAAACAACCGCAGCTCGCACACCCGCAATGACCGCCCCTACCCCTCCCCCCGCGCCGCCCGCACCGCATCAATCGCCTTGCAATGCCGCAACCCCACCGACTTCGGCGGCGTCTTATAGCCCTTCCAAGCATAGGGATCCGCCCCCGCCACCGGCACCACATTGCGCCGATCGGCCGTCGCCGGTCGCTCGTCCTCCTCAATACTCCACGGCAGCAAACTCCACGCGTTGCAGTAGTGGTTGACCAGCACCCGCCGGTAGGCGTCTCCCCTGTTCTTATACGAGCGGTGCAACAAATAGCCATTGAAGAACACCAGCGTCCCCGCCGCCACCTCTACCGGTACTTCCGCGCTCTCGTCGAAACCGTAGCTCTCAGGCGCAAAGTCGAACTCGTCCGGATTTTCATGTTGTCGTTGCGGGTAGAGATAGCCCGTCTTGTGCGAGCCCGGAATCACGTAGAGGCAGCCATTGGCCACCGTGGCGTCGTCGACCGCGATCCACGCGCCGATCAGCGAGCGATCGCGGGTGGGGATATAGATCTCGTCCTGATGCCAGGCCTGCCCCTGAAAATCGGGCGGTTTGACGAAATACATCGACTGCATACACTTGACGCTACCATCCCAATGCGGCAGATGCGCGGCGGTGATCTGGCTAAGGATGCCGCAGATCGTGGGGTGGCGCACGTATTTTTCGATAATCGGGCTGATAAAGTGCGGTTGGTGAATACAGAGAATGGTCTCCAAGACTTCCTGATCGTCCATATCGACGGGCACCGGCTCGATATTCTCACACTCGTAGCGGCCCCGCGCCACCGCCACCAGATCGGCCTTCAACTCAGCCAACTCGGCTGCCTCCATCAGGTCGGGCACCACCAGGTAACCGTTTTCTACAAAGAACCGCACCTGCGCCTCGTCGAGCGGCTTGGGCACCGCGATCTCGGGACCGGACTCCATTTTACTCGCTGCCATTTTTCCTCTCCGTTTACACTCCTCCGATATTTTGCTACCATTACCCGAAAATGTCAAACCCAAAGGAGCGCCTCTCAATGGATCTGACCTACATTATGTTTACCAAGCACCTTGAAGGCCTCGATGTGCCCGGCATCATCGCCGCCCTGCAATCGGTCGGCGTACAGGGGGCCGACCTCTGCGTGCGCGATGGCTATCCGGTAAACCCCGACAATATCGCCACCGTCCTGCCCGAAGCCGCCAAACAGTTCGCCGACGCCGGGCTGTCGATCCCGCTGGTCACCGCTCCGGGCGATTTTAATCGCCCCGATATCGACTACGCCGAAGAGTACTACGCCGCCCTCGGCGCAGCCGGCGTCGGCCACGTCAAGCTCGGCTACTGGCACTGGAGCCCGGACCTGCACTACTGGGACCAATTGGATGAAATTCGCCGCTATATGGAAGGCTTCCAGCAACTGTCGGAAAAACACGGCGTCAAAACCGTGGTCCACAACCACTCGGGCAAGTCCATGGGGCTCCACTCGTGCGCGGCCATGAATGTCGTCGGGGATTGCGACCCACAGCACGTCGGCGTCTTTGCCGATCCGGGACATCTGTCGATCTGCGGCGAGCCGATCGAAATGGCGCTCGACATCGTCCGCGAGTATCTGTGCGTCCTCGCCTTCAAGGATTTGATTCGCCAGCGTCCCCTAGGCGGCACCCAGCAGGGCGCCCCCTCGGGCGGGGTCATGCGGCTCGGCCAGGGCTTCGTCGACTGGCCGGCGGTTGTCGCCACGCTCAAGCGCCTCGACTTCAAGGGCCCGGTTAGCTTCCACAGCGAATATTCCGGCGAGCCGGTCCCGACCGTCATCGACCTGGCGCGTATCGACGTGCGATTTTTCAATGCCCAGAGGGAGGTCTGAGATGCTGAAAGCGGGATTTATCGGCGCCGGCGGCCGCGGCCAGAGCGCCCACTACCCCACCATCCACCGCCTCGCCGACCAGGTCGAAATGGCCGCTGTCTGCGAGCTCGACGAGGAGCGTCTCGGCCAGGTCGTCGAAAAATACGGCTTCGAAAAAACCTATGCTGACCATCGCGTCCTACTCGACGAAATCGACCCCGATATCGTCTATTGCGTCATGAACGAGAAGTGGCTGCTACAGCCGGTGCTCGACTGCATCAACGCCGGCAAGCATCTCTTTATCGAGAAACCGCCGGGCGCCAATAGCGACGAAACCCGGGCAATCCTCGAAGCCGCCGAAAAAAATAAGGTATGGGTCCAGGTCGGCCTGCAGCGCCGCTACACCGCTGTCAACCGCGAGGCCATGCGCGTGGTCAACGCCAAAGGACCGGTGTCGCTGGCGACCACCACTTTCAACAAGCAGCTCCCGCAACGCGCCGACGAATTCACCACCACTCTCTGGAACGACCTGGTCCACATCGTCGACCTCCTGCGCTATATGGCCGGCGGCGAGCCGACCGAGGTCACCTCCTACCAGGACAAATTCGGCGGCGACGGCTTCGACCACTACACTGCGCTGGTCCGCTTCGATAACGACGCCACCGGCGTGATGATGGGCAACCGCGCCTCTGGCGGCCGGGTCATCGGCTCCGAGCTGCACGGCGTCGGCATCGGCTGCTATATGAAAATCCCCGCCGAGATCACCATTCTCGAAGACAACCAGTCGCGCACTCTCGGCGGCTGGGAGATCGACGGCGTCGACGAAGACGACGTGCCGCGCTACGAGGGCCTGCTGCACATGCACGAGGACTTCATCGACGGCGTCAACAACAATAAGCAACCGATCGCCGACATCCGCGACGTGATCCACTCGATCGACTTGGTCGACAAAATCGAGGCGGCCGAGATTATGGAGAAAAAGTGACAGCGCTGTGGGCGCTGCTGCTGTGGGCGGGCTGCACCGGCAAAACCGCGACCACCCCCTCCGGCCTCGCCCACACTACGGTCGCCGTCGGCCAGGCAGCGACAAGGGCGTGACCGGCATGAGAGCCGAAGAGCGCCGCACCATGATTGCGCCACCCACATTGAGCAAGCGCACCCATCATCTGCAGAGCTTCTCTCCCGGCAATACGCTATACTACGACGTCGAACCAGAACGGGTAGAAATCGAGCCGTGATCGTGCACAGCNCCCGCACAAACGCCGCAGNGGATCGGATCCCGGTCGACANCGNCATCCGCCCNTTCGGNGACACCTGGTAGGAACAAATGGCCAAAGATCGTCCACCGCCATCCACTTTTGTCGATCGCACCCTCGACCTCACTTTCCCCCTCGATGGAGACAGCTACGATATCCTCTGGCGCGAAGCCGGACTCTTTCCAGTCGATATGAGCGACATGCCCGTAGCGCTGGGNCCGGAGCGCCAGTTCTTCATCGACGACTATCTNATCGCCACCGCCCACAATATNCGCCGCACGGTGCACCAGCCGCGCAAATACGAAGCCAACCCGCTCGTGGTGCCGGACAAAGCGTGGGAGGGGANCCGCGGCAGCATTATCGGCCCGGTGTGGCGCGATCCACAGACCGNCCAATTCCGCATGTTGTATCGCACCCATCAGGGCCGCTTTCCCCTGGCAGACGGCAATGTCGCACGCGAAGCGCTGCTCTACGCCCAGTCCTCCGACGGCATCGAATGGACCAAACCCGAGTTG
This sequence comes from Gemmatimonadota bacterium, assembly GCA_002724215.1. GTDB lineage: Bacteria > Latescibacterota > UBA2968 > UBA8231 > UBA8231. The sequence goes on from PBOD01000067.1 coordinate 22,358, forward strand.
GGCTTGCACCCCTGGCAAGGGTCGGCCGCCAACAATATCCTGGGGCCGCAGATGCAGGCGCACAGCCTCTTATACGAGCCCGACGATCCCGATCCGGCACGCCGCTACAAAGCGTTGATGGTCACTCGCGAGCCACGCGGCAAGTCCAAAGGAGTGTTCAACTTGGGCACATCGCCCGACGGGATATCCTGGACCAAACACCCCGCGGCCATCGCCCTGATGAGCGGTCGGCCCGCGGCGGGCTTTCGCGGCAAACAGGTGGGCTTGGGCGACACCAATTCGCTGCTCTTCGACGCCAAACTGGGTCGCTATGTCTGGCACACCAAAGTCTTTGTCGGCGGCAAGCGCGCTCGCGCCATGCTGGAAAGCGACGACCTGGTGCACTGGNCTGCGCCNCGCGTCGTACTCTGTGCCGACCAACTCGACCCGCCGGACGCCCAGCTCTACGACATGCACCCGCTGCCCTACGAAAGTCTGTGGATCGCCCCCCTGCGCGTGTACCGCTGGCGCGAATTCAAGCAGGTGGAAATCCAGCTGGCCCACAGCCGCGACGGCCGCCACTACGCCCGCACGGCCGATCGCCAGGTTTTCTTACCCCTGGGAGCGGAAGATGCCTGGGATGCCGATTACAATATTTGCGCCAATCCCTTCTTTGTCGATATGGGGGACGAACTCTGGATATACTACACCGGATCGCGCCACCCGGACCGGGGCTACGACGAGTGGCAGCACCGCATCGGCCTGGCCGTTTTGCCGCGCGATCGCTTTGTATCCATCGACGGAGCNGAAAATGCGGGCATCGTGGTCACCCGGCCGCTCGACTTGGCGGGCCATTACCTGCATCTTAACGCCGCCGCCGCCAGGGGACGAATCCGCGTAGCCGTTCTCGATGAGCAGGGCCGCGCCATACCCGGATTGGGCCTGGACGATTGCATCCCTTTGGCCGAGGACGCCCTNGACGTACAAGTGGCCTGGAAGGGCCGCGACGCGCTTGATGTCCAGGGGCGTTTGCGATTGCAATTTGAGCTGAGGGANGCGGCTCTTTTCTCCTTTTGGATCAATTGATGGACGCTTCCGCTTTGGATGATTTTCACTGCGCCGCCGCAAAGGTGNGGGCCTGGTTGGACTTCCACTTCGACGGCNATGGTCGCTGTANTATCGATCCGGACGAAGTCCGATTTTACCCCAAAGCGCCCTACTTGCTCTGCGCCGCCGGCTTGCGCGCCAAGGGCGGTCGCGCCGCGCAATGGGTGCTGGAGCGCTTTATCGACGCCCGCGGCGACCTGATCGCCCCCGGCCCGATCGAAAACCGCCTCTACGCCATGGGCTGGCTAGTGCTGGGCGCAGCGGCCGTGCAGCGCTTCGATCTGGTCCGGNTTTTGGCCGATCGGCTGTGCCAACTGCAAGACGAGCGATCGGGGGGCGTGGTATTGATGGACGAGGACGCCGGCGAAGAAGTGGCCGAGGTGTGTTTTTCGGGCGGCGTGGGCATGGGCCTGGCTGCCGCCGGTAGAACGGGCGCGGCCCGGCGCCTGGCCGACCGNTTTGTCGCTCTGCTCGATGCCCAACCCCACACGGGGCGCTACTACAACCGCTTCCGCCGCGACGGCTCGGTAGTGGACAAACCNGCGGCGGGGGCCTGGGAAAAAATGTACGACCTCGAGCTAGACGAGCAGCGACCGGCNAACTTCGCCACGGTGGTCAATACCCTGGTGTGGGTAGCTCGGGCTACCCGCCACCCGCGCTACCTGACCGCAGCGCAACGCTATATCGACCTGGTCTATAGCCACAAGCTAGATCCGGCCCACTTTGGCAGGGCGACCAAATTCGGCTGGTCCATGCTCAACTTGTACGAGGACNGCGGCCAGCGGGACCTATTGGACAGAGCCCGGCAGCTGGGCGCGGTCCTGGTGCAACACCAGTGCGCCGACGGCCTCTGGCATCCACGGCCCGGCCCCGACGAAAACGCTCCGCCCTACGAACGGCTCTCGTACTCGTCNGATTGCGCCATGACCGTGNTGGCTTTGGCGCAATTGCATTAGGGGAGATCAAATGGCAATGCGATTCACCGGCGGCGGCTGGNTGTTCGAAGAAAACGACACCGACGNGCCAATCATCGACGCCCACTACCACATCTTTCCCCGCCTCGGCTCGCAAAAAAGCGGTATCGCCCCCCAATTGCGGCTCAAATTCTGGCAATACCACTCGCGCGAGTGGAACAACTTCTGGCGTGTCGCGGACGGCCGGCACACCGCCGAGCAATTTCTGCAATTCGACTCCGACGACATCGACCAAATGCCCGATGTCGATTTCCGCCTCACCGACTGCGGCCAGGCCCAGATAACTGTCGCAGGCGTCGACTACCGCATGCAGGTCCATCCGCCGAGCCTGACCAACAACGAAGCTACACCACAGCGCATGGTCGCCGAAATGGACCAAGCCGGCGTCGCGATGGGCGTCCTGCAATGCGACCACGTCTACGGCGACCTCGCCGANTACTTCGGCGCGGCGATGCGCNACTACCCCGGCCGCTTTATCGGCCTGGGGCAGATCTGGGAGCCCGAGGCCGACGACCCGGCGCGGCTGGAGCAGTTCGAACAGGCCATCGTCGCACACGGCAACAAGGGCCTCTACTTCAGCGTCGAACCGCTGTCGGTGCTCAAAATAGACGCCGCGCTCACCGATGCGAAATTCACCGCACTGTGGGCGTTGATAGAGCGGCTGGAAATCCCCGTATTCTGGTATATCGACGACCGCACCGTCGACCGCGTCGGTATGTTCTTGCGCCGGGTCGNCGAACTCGCCGCCTGGAGCCGGCAATATCCGACCATTCCCGCCGTCATCACCCACGGCCTGGTCCCCGCCGCCATCATCCACGATATCGGCATCCCCGCTGAAGTTGTCGATCTGCTCAAGCGGCCGAATATCCACGCCGAAATCCTCACCCCGGCCAAGTGGCCCGACTATCCCTACCCCGAAGGCCAACAGCAGCTGCACAAATTGCGCGACCAGGTCGGCGCTACCAAGCTGCTCTGGGGCAGCGACAGCCCCTTCGGCATGAGCNCGTGGTGCACCTACCGCCAGGCCATAGACTTCATCCGCCGCCACTGCGACTTCCTCTCTGGCGAGGAAAAAGCCCTGATCCTCGGCGGCAACGCGGCCCGGCTCTTCGGCATCGAGGCGCAATGAGCTGGCGCGTCAGCAACCGCTTCACCATTTACCACGAGCGGGGCATGTACGCCCTCTCTCCCACGGTCACGCGTACGCCCGCAGGCGACTTGCTGGTCACCTTCCAGCGCGCTCCCTACTCCAGACACCCCCACCACGAGCATCCGCTATTCNATGTCATAGCCTGCCGCTCGTCCGACGAGGGCCAGACCTGGAGCGGTCCGCACCTGGTCACCTCCGACCCGCGTGGCGGCGTCATGGACCGCGGCGTCCACGCCTTGCCCGATGGCAGCCTCTTTCTCCACGCGTCGTGCAACGAACTCGTACCCGCCGAGGACACCGCACACGGCAATCGCTGGATCTCGCGCCCGGGCAAGCCCTTCTGGGTCCGCTCGACCGACGACGGCCACACCTGGTCCGACCCCGTGCGCTTNCCGCCCTTGCCCGATGCCGTCTGGGGCGCGCCCGCCCAGCACTCAGGCGTCAGCCGCAGCGGCCTGCTGGCAATGCCCGACGGCCGTCTGCTGCTGCCATCGAAGGCCACCGACAAACCCGACGGCGCCTTCCCCTGCTTCGGCATGCTGCGCGTCTCGCACGACATGGGCCAGACCTGGGACTACGGCGGTCGCATCGCCGAGGATGCAATCGCCCACTTCAGCGAGCCGACCATCCACCGCACGCCACGGGGCCGCATCCTGGTCCTCTTCCGCTGCCACCCCGGCGCGCTCGGCCAGGACATCCTGCGCCGACAAGGCTTCGACCAGCCCGCCGCGCAAGATCCGCAATTCGTCNGCCGCTTCCTCGCGCTGGTCCACTCCGACGACGAAGGAANAACCTGGTCGGACTGGCNGCCCACGATGGTCCACGGCAGCCCCGGTCATATGCTCGGGCTCAAAGACGGGCGCATCTTCCTCACCGTCGGCACCCGCTGGGAGGGCCAGCGCGGCTGCAGCCTGCGCGTACTCGACCCCGAAGGCACCGACCTCGACACCGCCCCCGAATGGATCATCGCCGCCGACGGCAACAGCCCCGACTGCGGCTACCCCTGGTCGGTACAATTAAACGACGGCCGCGTCCTCGTCGCATTCTGGCACCACTACCCGGACGACCACCGCGGCATCGCAGGTGCCATCGTCGAAGAGGTCGGATGAGCGACTTCGCCGTCCCCCTGGGACAGCGCCAGCTCTTCCTCGACGATATCGGCGTCGAGCGCACCGACAATCTCCGCAAAACCCTGCATCAGCCCGACAAAAAAGGCGCCGTCATCCGCAGCATCGATCCCGCCCAGACCATCCAGACGCGCAGCGCCCCGCTGTGGGACGGCGAGCGCTACCGGCTCTATGTCAGCGGCATCGACCAGACCTTGTTCGAAAGTGCCGACGGCCTCCACTGGACACCCGGACCGCAACCCGATTGCCCCCAGGCTCANGTCGTTTACGACGCCAGCGANTGCGAGTNCCCCTACAAGGCCGCCATCCTCNACAGNGGCTTTGCCGCCTCCGCCGATGGTTTGCGCTGGCAAGTGCTCGATGTAGCGGCCATACAGAGTTTCGACGAGGGCANTTTCTCCCTCTATCCACACGACCGCCTCTTTATCCATACGGTCAAACGCACCGGCCCGCACGGCCGCTCGGTCGCCGTCGCCACCAGCACCGACTTCGCGCACTGGGACGACTACGGCGTCGTCTTCCACGCCGATGACCGCGACCAGGAACTCGGCCGTCAGACCATCGCCGCCCGGCTGGCAAACCCTCATCTGCAACAGACCGAATACGACACCCCTGAACACTATAGCGTGCAGATTTACAATATGGGCGTCTTTCGCTACGAGGGGCTCTACATCGNCTTGCCGTCGATGTACTACCACACCGGCAAGGTCTCGCCCGGNTGGCCGGGCTTCGCGCAATTGCGCCTATCGCCCTATATCCGCGAGTGCGTGGATAAGCACGGCGACTACACCGGCTTTTACAACATCCAGATNGCCTGCAGCCGTGACCTCAAAGCCTGGACCCGTGTCGCCGACCGCAAACCCTTTATCGAGACCTCGCCCCTGCACGCCGGCGCCTACGACCTGCAGACCCTGATCGGCCCCTCCGCGGCGATTGTCCACGGCGACGAGTTGTGGTTTTATTACACCGGTATCAAACAATACGCCTTTATAAAATCAGGGGGTGAAAAGGGCTACGACGATTACTGCGCAGATCGCGGCGCCATTTGCCTGGCGGTCCTGCGCCGCGACGGCTTTGTCTCGCTCGACGCCGATGCCGACGGCGGGACGCTAACCACCGAGCCCTTCGCGCTACCGGGCGGTGCGCTCCGCCTCAACGCCGACGCCGCCGGGGGCGAAATCCGCGTCGAGATCCTCGACGCCGACGACCGGNTAATCAACGCTTCCGCCACAATGAACGCCGACGCAACGCGCCAACNACTGGACTGGTACTCGGGCGACCTGGCCGCCCGNCAAGGGCAAACCGCNCGCCTGCGTTTTTCGCTGCGCAACGCCCGGCTCTATTCATACTGGTTCGCGGCACAACCCCGGGCAATCCGCTGACTCTGTAAATCGGCTCCGCCGCCATCGATATTACACAGCGCGATATCGATGGCGGCATGGAAAAATACCGCCCCCGGCGCCGCAACGGTCACCGTCGTCATCAGGGCCTTGTCGATCTGGCGCAAGCGCGGAGGCTATGAAAATCGACAAGACCCTGTATATTCTCNANCTCCACATACATTTACAGAGAGAGATGATAATGCCCGGCCTATTGCCCGACATCGATCCCGACGGCCTGCTCGAATACTCGGTTGTCTATACCGACCGCGCCCTCAACCATATGTCGCAATCTTTCCAGCANGTGATATGCGACATCTCCGCCACTCTCAAAGAAGTCTACGCCGCCNCCGCCGTCGCCATCGTCCCCGGCAGCGGCACCTTCGGCATGGAGGCAGTCGCGCGACAATTCGCCACGGGCAAAAACTGTCTGGTCATCCGCAACGGCTTCTTCAGCTACCGCTGGTCACAGATCTTCGCAATGGGCGCCATCCCCGCCGGCGAGATCGTCCTCAAGGCCCGCCCCACCGCCGACGACCCCAAGGCACCCTTTGCCCCNGCACCAATAGAGGAGGTCATCGCCACCATCGAGCGCGAAAAGCCCGACCTCGTCTTCGCCCCCCACGTCGAGACCTCGGNGGGAATTATTCTGCCTGACGACTATCTCTGCGCCGTCGCCGACGCCATCCACCGGGTCGGCGGGCTCTTCGTGCTCGATTGCGTCGCCTCCGGCGCGATNTGGNTCGATATGAAAGCCTGCGGCATCGACCTCCTGATCAGCGCGCCGCAAAAGGGTTGGAGCGGTCCGTCCTGCGCCGGGCTGGTGATGTTCAGCCCGGGCGCCAGGGACCGACTCGCCGAGACTGCCAGTTCCAGCTTCGCCGCCAATTTACAGAAGTGGGTCGATATTGTGGAATCCTACGAAAGCGGCACACACGCCTACCACGCCACTATGCCTACCGACGCGCTGGCGAAGTTCCGCGACATCATGGCCGANGTAGCAGCCTATGGCTTCGACCAGGCCAAAGCGCANCAACAGGAGATGGGGAACAGGGTCCGCGCCCTGCTGGCCGAACGCGGCGTCCCCAGCGTCGCCGCCGCCGGCTTTGAGGCCCCCAGCGTCGTCGTCTCGTACATCGATGCCGCCGACACCCCGGCCNGATTCGCCGCCGCCGGCCTACAGATCGCCGCTGGCGTGCCACTGATGTGCNACGAGCCAGAGGGCTTCCAGACCTTCCGCCTCGGGCTCTTCGGGCTCGACAAAATACAAAACGTCGAGCGCACGGTCACCACCTTCGCGGAAGCACTCGACCAGGTGCTCTAAGAGAGAGCCATCTACCGCGCGGAAGCGGTTCCGTGCACCGCGCTTTATGGAAGACTTCACCATCTGATCGATCGGATTGGGAAGACGACCTGCGGTAGCAGCGGACANTCGCGAGTTTTTCTTCCCACCGCGGCGAAGGCCCGGTGGCCGATGTCCGAAACCACAGCATGAGACCCCAATGCGCCACGCGCCCACCGCCGCCGCGCCGGTGCAAATAAACTGGAAAACGGCGACTAGAAAAACGGTTCCAGAATCTCGGTCAACAGCGGCGGTTCCGCCTCGAAGCGCTCGCAGTACTCGCGATGTGTCGGCATCAGCCGCACCGCGACCTTCTCCTCGTGGTAAACGGCGATATCCGTCAGTTTGTGATCGAGAAAGGGGTTGGCAAAACGCTGCATCGTCTCCTCGACGAAGGCCGCCGCCCCCTCGACCCGCTCATCGACCACCGGCACGATCTCCTCGCTCAGCAGCTTGCGCAACCACGCCTCGGTCTCGGCGTCGGCCACGGCCTCCCGCACGGTGGCAAAGCAACCGAGCGCCTTGCAGACCAGCGCCTGGTGCGCGCCGTTTAGGATCCGCACCTTGCGCAGCGCGTAGGGCTCGACATCAGCGACCCTTTGCAGCGCCGCGTGATCGAAGAGCTCCAGGTCCTCGAATTCCTCTATCGCCCATAGCGCGAAGGGCTCGGCCACCGCCAGCAGCGGGTCATCAGCCAGGAGCGGATGCCCGTCGGGCGGCGAGCTGACGATGCGGTCGACCAATGCATTGGGCCACATGCACTCACCGCCGACCCAGTCGACGAAGGCCGAGCGCAGCCCCCAGGCCCGCGACTGTTTGAGTACCAGCTCCTGCAGGCGCTCGCCGTTGTTGTCAACCAATTCGCACGGCAGGATCGGCACACCGGGCAAGCCGGCGTCGAAGCGCGCCCTGAGCGCCGCCGTCAGCCGCGCGGGAAAGCTCTGCGGCGAACCGATGACTTCGCCCTCTTGGAAGGCATAGCCGGCCTCGGTCACATTCGAGATGATCCAGCGCAAATCGGCCGAGGTCGCCACCTCGATCACCTGCGGCCACTGCTCTGCGGCGACCAGCGCCCGGCTGACGCTGGCGATCTCGCGCACCTCGTCCACCTTTGCTCCATCGACCAGGCCCCTCACCATGACCTGGTACTTCCCCTGCCGCTCGTTGAACCAACCGGCGCGCGGACCCGCGGTCGATTGGACAACCACCACCTGCCCAACATCCTGCCCCGCCGCGTTGGCTTCGTGAATAAAGAAATCGGCGAAAGAGCGCAGGAACTTGCCGCCGCCAAACTGCAATACGGTTTCAGTCATCAGCCTATTTCATCTCCGTGATCTTGCGAGTACTCTGCAACAACTGCGCGGCGTCGAAGACCTTCTTCCAATCGCGCTGAAAAATTACCGGCATCGCGTCCGCCACCGCCTCCTTGGCCCCGTCCGACAGCTCCCAGTCGATCGCGTCGAACAATATCGCCAGCTCGACATTGAGATGACCGAGCAAAAAGTCGCGCGCCGCCGCAGCCGGCACGCCCCGCGCAACGGCCTCGTCCATGGCCTCGCGGATGACCGTCAAGCAGGTCGCAGCCACCGTCTCCGACAGCCCCGGNTCCAGCATCGCCATCTGCTCGATGGTCAGGCGATGCGAGCGCAAAATCGGCCCGAAAAGCTTCTGTGCGATCGCCTCGCCTCTGGCGTAATCCTCCTCCGGCCCCTGCAATAGAGCGCTGACGATCGATTGCTTGGCCACNCCGCCGAAGAAATCCCTCCGCGCCTCAGCATCGGTCTCATCGTTGAAGATCGGCGGGTGCGACGGGTGCGAAAAGAAGTAGGTCACGTCCTCTCGCTCGGGCAGCCGACCCGCGTGCGGAGCCGCCGGATCTAGCCCGATCAGCATCGCCCCGCTCCGCATCTGGGGCACGATCTCGGCGGCGATGGTGCCGATCAGNGCGTCGGGTACCGCCAGCACGANGACATCGGCTCGGGCCAGTGCCTCGTCCTGCGGCGTCGGCGCAAGTCCTCTGTCCCGCAGGCGCGCGATGCCGGCCGCGCCCGCCTCCACGTAGAGCACCTCGTACGCCACCTCGTCTTTGAGCGCATTGGAGGAACGCGTGCCCATGCTCCCGGCAGCGCCAAATATCGCCACCGTCGTCTGTTCGCTCATGGCCTTCCTTTCAAAACCACAGTAAAAAAATCATCGCCACCGACCTGGCCGCCCTTAAATGCAATCTCCGCGCCATCNACCGCCGACTCGCCGGCGACAACCCGGCACAGTGGCGATCCGGGCGCCATCTTGCCGACCATCTCCAGCGCCTCGACGCCCATCTGCCGTGCCGCATAGCTGGCGGTGTCGCCCCCGGCCACGCAAGCCCGACGCAAACCCGTCTCCGCCAGCAGCNCCTTGAGTATATCGCCGAGCATCCGCCCGAAAATCTCGCCGCTTTTCAACTTTATGTCCATCTCGCCATAGCCCATCGTCCGCAANCGGTCCGCGGTCGCCGCAATCCGCCCGTCCTCCGGGCCGCGCGCCGTGTGTAGCAGCGGACTCTTCCCCGCTGCGATCACCCGCCCACTCTCCGCCACCAACCGCGCGACCTCCGCTTGCGCTTCCCGCCCCCCCGTTACCAACTGCGCCGTATCCNCGGCCACTTCGCCAAAGCCCGCTGCCAGCGCCCGCGCGATNTGCCGTTCGGTCACCGGCGAGCAGCTTCCCGACATCACCAGCGCCCGCGCGACCTCGGCGCCCCCTGCGGGCTTTGGCGCCTCACCCTCTCCCCAATGCGCGCACAACGCGTACTCGACCCCCGACGATCCCGCCGCAAAAAGCGTCCGCCCCGGCACTGCCCGCGCCCACACCAGGGCGCCGATCTTGCGCAAATCTGCATCCGCCATCGCGTCGAAGAGCGCGATCTCCGTCCCGGCGCCGAGCAAATCCGTCAGCGCTGCGGCGCGATCCGCCCGCGCCAGCATCTGCACGTCGAACAGCCCGATCGCCCGCCCGGTCTGCCGNCCCAGATGCACCCGCAAATCCGCCTCGTCCATCGGTGTGATCGGGTGTTCACGCATGGTCGGGTGCCGNTCGAGGCGGAAGACTTCGCTATCGAGCCCCGAGCGCGCGAAGAGATTGCCGAAGGCGCAAAAGCGCTGCAGCGCCGGCGCCGCCACCAGCAGCGGCACGAAGGGGGAGGCGAAGACCTCCTGCCCGATATCGATCGCCCGTCCGATACTGCCCACTTGCGGCGAAGAGTCAAAAGTCGAACAGGTCTTGTAGTGGACAACCCGGCAACCCAACTCGGCGAAGCGCGTGAAGACCGGACGCAACTCATCCGCCATCTCCGCCGCTGCCAGCGCCCGCGTGCACCCAGCCACCCCGACTGCCTCCAACCCCCCGAAACGCGCCAGTTGCGCATCGGTCGGCGGTGCGACAAAGAGCGCGGTGCGCAAACCCGCCGACGCCAGCGCCTCCAGTGCGTCGGTCGAACCAGTAAAGTCGTCGCCATAGAATCCCAGGCGCAGATCCGTCACCACGACCGCCTCATCCGAATTTNTCCAGCGCCAACCGCAATGCCTCGTGCTCGCGGGCGTANGCGGTCAACTCCACGCCCGCGACCGCCGCCTCCCACGCCTGGCGGATCGCGGCGCAGCCCGCCGCCGGCCCCTGCGGGTGTGCCATCATCCCGCCGCCGGCCAGATACATCAGATCCACCGTCCGGGTCAGCCGGTAAGTCTCGGGCGCCTGGCCACCCCACTGGCCCGAGGAAATCACCGGCATCAAGTGGTAGCCGCCAAGCAAGGGCGCNAGGCAAGCCTCTATCGAGCGCACCACCGATTTGTCGGTCTCGAAGAATTTGTTCTGCAGACCATTGACGTGGATGTGATCGACTCCCACGAGCCGCCACAACTTCTGATAGGCCACAAACTCGATGCCCAGCGCCGGATGCCGCGTCAACATGCCCCAGCCGTTGCGATGTCCGTGGATCGGCAGCGCCGCGCAACGCCTGAGGGCATCGATCCCGGCAAGACCCACGCTGTTGAGACTAGCCATTACACAGGTCCCGCCCGCGTCTTTGACCGCGTCGTGGTGGCGGTACATCGCCTCGAGCGAGTCGCTGATATTGAAGGCGTACATCACCTTCTTTCCCGTCTTATCGGCGTGCTCGTTGAGNACCGCCATAACCGCCGCNACCCGCTCTTTGAGCGGCGAGTGCGGCGGATCGGCCATCAATTCGTCGTCCTTGATAAAGTCGATACCCGCCGCGGCCAATTCGCCCGCCAGTGCGGCGGTCTGCTGCGGACTGAGCCCCACGCTNGGCTTGATGATCGTGCCTATCAGCGGCCGGCCATGCACACCGGCGAGTTCGCGCGTGCCGGCGATTCCGAATTGCGGGCCGGGATAGGCGGCGGCAAAGGCCGGCGGCAAATCCAGATCCAGGAGCTTGATTCCAGAGAACTCGCGCAGTTCGAAGAGATTACCCGCCACCGTCGCCACCAGCGTCGGCAGGTTGGTGCCCATATTCTCCAGCGCGAAGGAGATCTCAATCCGCGCCCGGCGGTATGCGGCTGCCCCGGCGGGCGCCTGCGACCCCGGCAAACTCGGCACTGCCACCGACTCCAATTCTTCCAGGCTCTCCAGCCGCGCCCGGAAGCGCTCGCGCAACTCGTCGGTCTCGCCCGGCACCGCCACGAAGGTCCCACTCGATTGCTCACCGGCCAGCGCCTCGGCCGCCGCNGCCAAAGGCAGCGCCGTCTCNATCAGATAGGTGGCCACCANGCGCTCAGCCGCCACTAGCCCCNCCCTCNCCATAGGGGATACCGATCCCTCATCGCGCTTCCAAAAAATNCTTCCCGTACTCCAGGTGCTCCCTTACCCGCGCCACCGCCTGCGCGCCCTGCCCCTGCGCCACCGCCTCGACGATGCCCTCGTGCCCCCCGTAGCTGATCATCAGCCGCTCCGCGTCCGTGCGCAACAGTCCCAGCACCACCCTGTGCAGCTTGTCCCACCCCCCCCGCATCACTTGCAATATCTCCCGATTGGCGCACAACTCGCATAACAATAAATGAAAATCCGCGTCCAGCCGCGTATACTCCACCACGTCACCCGCCTGCGCCGCCTGCGCTTGCAGCTCGAGGTTCGCCCGCAGTTGGCCAATCTGCTCCGGGTTGAGCCGCCCAGCGATCGACTGCACNACAAAGGTCTCGAGCGCGATGCGGATATCGAAGAGATCGACCACCTCGCGCAGTGACGGCTCCCGCACCACGATCCCCTGCTGTGGTGGCAACGCCACGAAGCCCTCGGCCTCCAACCGCGCCAAAGCCGAGCGGATCGGCGTCTTGCTCATATCCAACCGCGCCGCCAGCTGGCGCTCGGAGAGGCAGGTCCCCGGCGAGAAAACCTCCTCGAGAATGAGGCGCTTCAAATTCTCGTAGGCCTGGTCCTTGAGCAGCGCATGCGCAGACTGGCAGTCGTTCATTTACAGGGTTCCCTTCAGCGGGGCAGGGCACTGGCCAATAATTTTTCCGGCGTGGCTTCGCTGCGGTCGTATACGGCGGCGATGCGCCCCTCGCTCATCACGTAAATCCGGTCGCACAAGCCCAGCACTTCGGGCATTTCCGATGACAACAGCACCACCGCCAACCCATCGCGCGCCAGATCGTTGAGCAACTGGTAAATCTCAGCTTTAGCGCCGACGTCAATCCCGCGCGTCGGCTCGTCGACGAGCAGCACTTTCAAATTATCCTTCAGCAGCCAGCGCGCCAAAAGCGCCTTTTGCTGGTTGCCACCGCTGAGCTTGGCGATTTCCTGCTCCTGGTCAGGCGTGCGCACGCGCAAACGATCGACCAATGCGCCGACCCGTTGTTTCTCCTCGCCCCCGCGCACGTGCCCCATCCGGCAAAACTGCTCCAGCGCCGCAATGCTCGAATTCTCGCGCACGCTCAACTGCGCGAAAACGCCATCGGCACGGCGGTCCTCCGGCACCAATCCCAAACCCAGCTTGCGCGCGGCGGGCGGAGCGTCGGCGGGCACCCTTTGCCCCGCCACAGCCACCGAGCCCTCGAGCCTGCGATCCACCCCCATCACCGCCCTGGCCAGCTCGGTGCGCCCCGCCCCCATCAAACCCGAAAAGCCAACGATCTCACCCGCGCACACTTGAAAAGAAATATCTCGCACCTGGTCGGTCGTCAGCCCATCCACCGCCAGCACGCGTGCACCCGGCGCGCGATCGGCAACCGGAAAGCCCTGCCCCAACTCGCGCCCCACCATCAGAGCAATCAAGCGCTCCTCGTCGAGATCCTCCGTGCGCTCGCAGGCCACCCGCGCACCATCGCGCAATACCGTAACCCGATCGGCAAGCGCCATAATCTCATCGAGCTTGTGCGAGACGTAGACCAGGCCCACGCCTTTGGCCTTCAATCTCGCGATCAGCGCAAAGAGCTTTTCTATCTCGCGCGGACTCAGAGCCGATGTCGGCTCGTCCATCACGATCATCCGTGCCTCAAAAGACAGCGCCCGCGCGATCTCGACCAATTGCTGCGCCGCCACCCCCAAATACCCCACCTTCGTCCGCGGATCGACCGTTAGCCCCACCTCGGCCAACAACTGCGCCGACGCGGCGTATAATTCGTCCCACAACACGCGCCCGCCGCGCCCGTGCGGCAGCCGCCCGAAGAACAAATTCTCCGCCACCGACAACGACGCGACCAGCTCCAATTCTTGGTAGACCACCGCAATACCCCGGTCCAGCGCCGCCCGCGGCCCATCCAAAACAACCTCCTCGCCCGCGATCCGGTACTGCCCCTCCTCGCAGTCGTAGACCCCCGCCGCGATCTTGATCAGCGTACTCTTGCCCGCGCCGTTTTCGCCGACCAGTGCGTGCACCTCGCCGGGCAATACGTCAAAATCCACGCCCTTCAGCGCATAGACGCCGGGAAAGCGCTTGTGGATAGCGGAGAGTGCGACCAGCGGCGTCACTTTTCTTCTGCCGACGGCGCCAGCAAGCGCCGTAACAGGCTTTGTTTGCGCCGAGTGTCTAGATAGACCGCGAGGATGATCACCGCCCCGCGTGCGATGTCGTGATAGAAGGACGACACATTGAGCAACACCAGCCCGTTGGACAATACCGTCAAGATCAGAATCCCGATAAACGCCCCGCCCAGCGTACCCACGCCCCCGGTCAGACTGATCCCGCCCAGGATCACCGCCGCGATCACCTGCAGCTCGAAACCGAGCCCGGCATTGGGCTGGCCCGAGTTGAGCCGCGAAGCCAGGATAAATGCGCTCAGCGCCGCTAACACTCCCCCGATGACAAAGACCAGGATCCGCGTGCGATCTACCGATAGCCCCGACAGCCGCGCCGCCTGTATATTGCCGCCGATAGCGTAGATATAGCGCCCGAGGATCGTGTGGTGCAGCACGTAGTAGAATAGCGCGAACAACGCGAAGGCGATCAACACGGGCACCGGGATCGGCCCCAGGTAGCCGGTACCCGCTTCGACAAAGCTCTCCACTTTGCCTTGGATCGACACGGCCTGGGTGCTGACCATCGCCCCGCCGCGCAAGATGGCCATCATCCCCAGCGTCGCGATCAGCGAATTGATCCCGGCCTTCGTCACCAAAAGCCCATTGCACAATCCGATCACCGCCCCCGCCAACAACGCCGCCAGCAGCGCCAGCAATACGCTGTCCATCTGGTTGAGCACCGCCACCGCGATAATCCCGGCCACCGCCTGGGTCGAGCCGACGCTGAGATCGATTTCGCCGAGCAAAATGATCATCACCATGCCGATCCCGGCGATCGCCACCAGCGAGGCATCGCGCAGCACGTTCTTGATGTTGAGCGCGGTGAAAAACACCGGTGTCAGCAACGAGATCACCACGCACAACAACACCAGCGCCAGCAACAACCCGGCCTGCTCGCTGTGCAAAATGCGCGAAAAGATCTTGCCCATCAGCGCATCATCGCCCGCACCGCGTCCATCTTCATCGCGAACGGCGGCTCGGGTCCCACTTCGTAGAATTGGCCGAGATTCTCGCGGGTAACGACGATGGTCGGGGTCTCGTAGTGGTCGGGCAGCGTCTCGCCATTAGCCAGCTTGATTGCCGCGTCGATCAGCGCCCCGCCAACGAAATTGGGAAACATCGCCAGCGAGCCGGCGTAGGGCGTGTCGCCGGTCAGTGCCGTCTGGCCCACCGTGCCCTCGAAGCCGAAGCCAATCGCCGTCAGCGCACCCTCGTCCAGCCCCGCGGCCTTGTACGCCGCCATACCCCCGGTGGTCGAGTCGTCGTTGATCCCGTAGATCACATTGATATGCGGATTGGCCGTTAGCGCGTCCTGCGCCACTTTGAAGGCCTTTTCCTTCAGCCCCTGCCCATCGACCTCCTGCACGATCTCATGCGCGATCCCCGCCGCATCCAGCGCCGCCTTAAAGCCATCGACGCGCTGGCGGCAGTCGTCGAAATTCGGTAGGCCGATCACCAGAATCTTGGGATCGATGCCCTGCTCCTTTGCATAGGCGGCAAACCACTCACCCGCCTTGACCCCACCCGCGTAATTGTCGATGCCCACATAGCTGTCGGCCTCCGGCACTGGATTGGCCTCGGTAATCACTTTGACCCCCGCCGCCTTGGCCTGCTTTACCACCGGCCCCAGCGCCTTGGCGTCGACCGGCGACAGGATCAGCACCGCAACGCCCTGCGCCAGCAAATTCTCGGCCTTCGAAATCTGCGCCGCCACATCCAGATTAGCGTCGGCGACGATCAGCTCGACCCCCAGTTCCGCGGCCCGCGCGATGGCCGACTTGCTGATATTCTGGTACCACTCGTGCGACATAAAATTGATCACATAGCCAATCTTCAACTTCTGCGGCCCGCTCTCCGGTTGCCCGCAGGCGACGAGCGCCGCCACGGCCGATAACAGAACGATTCTCTTCCACATGATTATCCTCTCCCTGAGTAGCCGAGCGCGCTGCAGCCTCGATGCGAATTGCGATGCAGCAGGGGTGCCCGGCACATTCTGCAGCAGGCGCCAGAAATCGTCACAGACCGACACCAACTCTGCGGCGAGAATGAGCGAGGAGGCCGACCCCGATGACCGACCATCAATATCCGACTATTCCTTCACCGCGCCCGCCGTCAGCCCCTGCACAAAATAGCGCTGCAATCCCACGAACAACGCAATCGGCGGCAAACTAAAAATCAGCGACGCCGCAAACAATTGATCGTACTTATTCACATATTGCCCCAAAAACGCCGCCCGCAATCCCACCGGAATCGTCTGCGCCTGCGACTTGGTAAAAACAAAGGCGAACAAGAATTCATTCCACGACAGCAGAAACGCAAACGTACCCACCGCCACGATCGCCGGCGCCGCCAGCGGCAGCACAATCCGCCACAACAGCCCAAAGCGATTGCATCCATCGATCAACGCGGCCTGCTCGAGATCGGCCGGAATCGCGCGAAAGTACCCATTGAGCAACCACGTGCAAAAAGGTATGGCGAAGCCCGTATAAATCAGCACCATGCCCACGTGCGTGTCCAGCAGCCCCATTGATCGAATCACCTGAAACAGCGGGATCAAAATCGACGACCCCGGCAACATCTGCGACATCACCACCAGCATCAGCAGAAAAGTCGCGCCACGAAAGCGGAACCGCGCAAACGCATACGCCGCACTGATGCTAAAAGCCAGCGCAATAAGCGCCGTCGATAGCGAAATCACCACGCTGTTGGTGAGATATCTCAGGAATGGCCCCGTGTCCCACATCTCGACATAGGCCTTGAACGTGATCTCGCGCGGAAAGACCAGAGGCGGCGTCTGCGTCATCTCGGAGAGCGGCCTGACCGAAGTCGTCACCACCCAGATCAGCGGCATCACCAGCGAGATCACAAAAATCGAGCCCAGCCCGTACGCCAGCCAGGTGCGAATCTGCTCCTGCGTCTTAATCCGCATCGGCATTCCTCCGCTCCTCCCGGAACAACGTGCGAATGAAGATCATGCTCATCGCCAGCAAAAAGAGCAGCAGGATCAAGGCCGCGGCCGCACCCTTGCCCAGACGCAAATGCTCAAAGGCGATGCGATAGACAGTGATCGGCACCACCTGGGTGGCTTTGGCCGGGCCGCCCTCGGTCATGATAAAGATCAGCGCGAAGTCATTGACCATCCAGATCGTGGCGAAGAGGAAGACCACGCCGATTACGTGCTTGAGCTGTGGCAAGGTCACGAAGAAGAAGCGCTGAAAGACATTGGCCCCATCGACGTGCGCTGCCTCGTACAATTCGCTAGATACGCCCTGAAGACCGGCCAGCAGCATGATGGTGATATACGGCATAAAGCGCCAGACATTGGCCACTACCACCGCGCCCATCGCCGCATCGGGCTGCGCCAGCCACGGGATATTGCCGTCAATCAAGCCGATGCCCAACAGCATGTGGTTGATCAGCCCGAAGCTGTCGTGGAATAGCCAGCGCCACATATAGCCGGTCACCACCGGGGCTATGGCCCACGGCACCAGCAGAAATCCGGTAAAAACCGGCCGGTACTTCCTGATCTCGTTAAAGATCAGCGCCATGCCCAGCCCTAAAACAAAGGCCACGGGAAGCGAGTAGAGCGTAAAGCGCACCGAGCTCCACACGCTATTGACGAAGGTGCGGCTGCCCAGCAGCTTGGCATAATTGGTCAGACCGATAAACTCGTCGCCGGCGCCGCGAAACAGCTTGACCTTGTACACGCTCATAACCAGGTTGCTGAATACCGGGTACAATATCACGATGACCAGTACCAGGAGCGCCGGCAACAGGAAGTAATACGGCGTCAGGTCTTTGCGTTTAATAATCACTCAATACCTCGTTGACCTCCTCGGCGGCAAAGTCCAGCGCCTCCTTGGGGCTCATCGTGCCGGTCATCGCCATATTGACTGCATCGGCGATGTGGCGTTGGACCTGAGTGACCGCCGGATGCCCCGGCCAGCCCAGCCCATTGGCGCCGGCTATGGCCAACTGGTCCAGGTCTATATAGTCGGATTGCACGCCGTCGGCATAGGCCGCCTTTAAAGTCGGAATTCCGCCCATCGTCGGATTGGGCTGGCGCCACACCGGGTGATCCAGATCCAGAGCCTTTACCACCTCCCACGCTTCGTTGGGCACCTTGGTATAGCCGGTTATCGCAATCATGATCACGTCGAGCAGGGTCCGTGAATCGTGCGGCCCGATGTGCTCGGCGGGTGCGGGGATCTGTGCCAATTGCAAGTTCTGCAAGTCGAAATCGTAATTGCCGCGCACGATATCCTGCCACCACGGCCCTTCGATCGACAGCGCGGCGCGGCCCGTGGCCCAGTGCGCGGCATTTTCGTCGAAGGCATATGCGGCATTGCCGGGCGGCATATACCCCCTGTTCTTCAGCGCCATCAGAAATTCCAGTGCCGCCACCCCCGCCGGGCCGTTGAAGGCCGCCGCCGACCAATCTTCGTTGAAGACCCGGCCACCCGCTTTGTACAGCAACGGCAAAAACCGATACGCCGTGTCCAGATTGACCCCGCCCGGCATCGTAAATAGCTCGATCCCGCTACCCGCAAACGCCGGCCCCAACGCCAGCATCTGCTCCCATGTCTGTGGCACCTCCAGGCCCTTCTCACCCATGATCTCGGCATTGACCGCCAGCACGAAGGGCAGCATCGTCACCGGCAGGCCATAGTGCTTGCCGTCGTATGCGACCAACTCCCACACATTGTCCAGCACGCGCGCCTTGACTTGCGGAAAATCCGGAAAATTCTCCAGCGCGTACAGCCCCCCCAACTCCCCGAATTCCACCGAGTACTTGTGGTGCACCCGCACGATATCGGGCCCATCGCCGACGATGGTGGTGCTGATCAGGCTCTCGCGCTGCGTCGCCCAGTCGCGGAATTCAAGCTCGATGACAATATCCGAGCGGGTGGCATTGAATTCCTCCACCGCACCCCGCACCCACTCGCGCAGGCCCGGCACGCCGCCGAATTCCCACAGCACGACTCGGGTCGGTTCGCCGGGACGAGGTCCGTCATCGGCGCCGCATCCGATCAGGATCACAAGAAATGGAAGTATTATTGTTTTCAAGGACATAACCAAGCGAATATATATAGCGAAAGACCCGCCTGGCAGCAAGGACTAGCGCGCTGTCGTCAAGCAGGTAGATGATGTTTGTCGCCACATGGGGGTTCCGCTAGCGCGCTACGTCGCCAATGTCATGGCTCGGTGATAATACCTATATTATTCGGCCCTTTAAACGGGAAGATCACCCGCTCGTACGCCACCCCATTGTCGCTATAATATCCCTCAATTGCCGCCACCAACTCGTCTTGTCCCAACTTTTCTCGCGACCAGAAATTGCAACACGGCACCAGGACCGACTTCCGCGTCAGACCCGCCTCGGCCACTGCCCGGCTCGCCTCATCGGCGTGCAGCCCGATGATAAGGTCGTAGTAATCCGCCGTCCCCGCGGCAAATTCCTCTGCCCGATTGGGCACGCCCTTCAGCACGTAGCCGCGCGGATCCACGACCTCGCTGTCGTAATTGTATTTCTTGCGCAAGATGCGGCTCAGCATCCCCTGCCCGCCCGCCACGTCGGCGATATAGTGCACGCCAGTTCCCCAGCGGTCGTTGACGAAGGCCGCGAGTACATCGAAACGCCTGGGATCACCATGGAAGCGATGCCGGGCCATATTACAACGCCCCGCTGGACTCGATCCACCTCATATGTTCAATAATCCTCCAGAATCTCGTCCACCTCTTCTGCCGCCTGGTCCAGAGCCTCCCTCGAGCTCAGCGTGCCGCTCATCGCCATATTCACCGCATCGGCCATCGCCCGCTGCACCTGCGTCACCGCTGGATGCCCGGGCCACGCCAACCCGTTGCGCCCCGAGGCCGCCAGCACTTCGCTATCGATGAAATTCGTCTCGATACCCGGCGCGTAGGCCCGCTTCTGCGTCGGAAAGCCCAGCATCTCGGCATTGGGCCGGTGCCACTGCGGATCGTCAAACCACAGCGCCTTCATCACCGTCCATGCCTCCTCCGGCACCCTCGTATATCCGGTGATCGACACCATCACTAGATCCATCAACGACCGCGACGGCTGCGGCCCTGGCGGCTTCTCCGGCACCGGGATCCGAAACAACTGCAGCTTGTCCATCGGAAAATCGTAGTTGTTGTGCGTGATATACTGAAACCACGGCCCCTCCAGCGAGATCATCGCCTTCTCCGTACACCAGTGCGCCGCATTCTCGTCGCAGGCATAGGCCGCACACGCCTCTGGCATAAACCCTTTGTTCTTCATCCCCACCAAAAACTCCAGCGCCTCAACCCCCGCCGGTCCGTTAAACGCCGCCTTGCTCCAATCCTCGTTAAAAACCCGGCCCCCCGCTTTGTACAATAGCGGCAAAAACCGATACGCCGTATCCTGATTCAACCCCGCCGGCATCGTAAAAAGATGTATCCCATTCTCCTTCAACACCGGCCCCATCGCCACCATCTCCTCCCAGGTTTTCGGCACGTCCAGATCGTACTGCGCCAGCATCCCCTTATTCACCGCCATCACAAAGGGCAAAATCTGAATCGGTAACCCAAATGGCGTCTTCTTATACGAAACGTGCTCCCACAAATTGTCGAGTATCTGCTCCCTGATCTGCGGATAATCCGCAAACCGGTCCAGCGGATACAACCCCCCCAACTCCCCAAACTCCACTGAATACTTGTGATGCACCCGAATAATATCCGGCCCCTCGCCCGCAATAGTCGATGTAATCAAACTCTCCCGCTGCGTCGCCCAATCCCGCGTCTCGTACTCCACCCGTATGCCGCTCTGCACCGCGTTAAAGTTATCCACCGCTCCCCGCAACCACTTATCCTGCTCCTCCACCCCCCCAAACATCCACATAAATACCCGCACCGGCTCCCCCGCCTTGCGCTGATCTGGAGACGAACAGGCAGCCGTCAGGGCCAACACCATCGCACATATAAGCTGTACGCATCTCATGTCGTGTATATTAGCCAACCCTCTAAACACCCACAACCGCTGGACACACCCCCTCCAATTCCTTATAAGTGAGACTCGACAACAACTTGGACAACGACCGAGGTCAGGCTGCGGAGGGTTTTCCCGTAGCGGTTGTGGCCCAGCTTCCACAGGAAGTGGAATCTGGATAGCCACCCCGCGAGATCGCAGGATTGCGATCCGAGAATGAGCGGTGGAAAACCCTCCGCAGCCTGACCGCCAGCT